>JBBRJC010000090.1:0-9840 GCA_038220135.1 Bryobacterales bacterium
CTTATCGTTCCATTGGCGTTCCAGATGCTCATCACGGCATTTCGCATCATAAAGGCGACACTGAAAAGATTGAGAAGCTGGCCAGGATCAACCGTTTTCACATGGAGCAATACGCTTACTTTTTGGGCCGCCTGAATGCGATCAAAGAAGGCGACGGCACATTGTTGGACAACTGCATGTTGGTGTATGGATCGGGTTTGGCAGATGGCAATCGCCACACGCATCACGATCTGCCGCTGCTGTTTGCAGGCTCCGGTGCCGGTGCGTTCCGTCCGGGGCGGCATATCAAATATACGTCTGAAACACCTCTCACGAATCTGTTTCTTTCCATGCTGGATCGCATGGGTGTGAAGCCTGAATCGATTGGCGATTCCAAAGGCAAGCTGGATTATTTGACGGATCTCTAATGCGACACCCTACTGTTGATGTTGCCCATGAGCGCCAGCAGCGCAAAGAAAAACTGGCTGCGGCGTTTCGATTGTTTGCCCATTTCGGGTATGAAGAAGGGGTTGCCGGTCACATCACGGTTCGCGATCCGGAAAAGCCAGATCATTTTTGGGTGAATCCATTTGGGGTGCATTTCGGGCATATTCGCGTTCGAGACCTTATCCTGGTGAATCACCAAGGTGAAGTGGTTGAAGGCAACATGCCTGTGAATGGAGCCGCATTCGCTATTCATTCCCGTATTCACATTGCCCGGCCAGACGTGATTGCTGCTGCGCACGCCCATTCCATGTATGGCAAGACCTGGTCAACGTTGGGACGGTTGCTTGATCCGTTGACCCAGGATGCGTGTGCTTTTTACGAAGATCATGGATTGTTTGAAGACTATACGGGCGTGGTTTTTGATACAAGCGAAGGGGACCGGATTGCCCAGGCGCTGGGGCATCAGAAGGCAGCGATTTTGCAAAACCACGGCTTACTGACTGTGGGCCAAAGTGTGGAAGAAGCCGTTTGGTGGTTCATCACGATGGACCGTTGTTGCCAATCGCAACTGCTGGCGGAAGCGGCTGGAATTCCGAAGTTGATTCCGCACGAACATGCGCTTACCGCGCGTGGGCAAGTTGGCTCAACCAAGGCCGGTTGGTTTCAATTTCAACCATTGTGGAACATGATCACACGCAAAGAGCCCGACTTATTCGATTAGCCTGCGGCAGCGGCTTTGGGCTTGGCGCCGCTCAATAATTTGCCCAGGCCAACCACCAGAAGTGCTCCGGCCAATTCAACACCGTAGATGCTCCAATGGGAAAGGGTTAGGAAGCTTTTCACGTAGGCATCAGTGACAATCATCTCCGCCCCGACGCGGCCTAATACGGCGGCCCCAAGCCATACAATCCAGCGATAGCGTTCCATCACATTCGCCAATAAATTGCTGGTGAAAACGATGAATGGAATGCTTAGTCCCAACCCGAACATCAGCAGTGCAAAGCTACCTTTGGAGGCTGCGGCGACGGCTAGAATATTGTCGGTAGACATGGTGATGTCGGCAACAACAATCATCCACAAGGCCTGCAACAAGCTACCGGCCTGCTTGTGATCAGGATCAGCCGAGGCAGCATCGCGCAGCATTTTTACGGCTATCCAGAAGATAAGCAAGCCGCCCACCAATTTGATGAATGGCATTTCCAGTAATTGGGCGGCGAAGAACGTGATGCCCACGCGCAATAGCACCGCGAAAGCAGCACCTGCTGTAATTCCCAAGCGCCGTTCCCTGGTTGGAAGCGATTGCACCGCCATGGCAATAACCACGGCATTATCGCCGGCCAAAACCAGATCGATCATGACGATAGAAAGGACATCAAATACAACTTGAAGCGAAGCACTGTCCATGAAGTTCTGATGGTTCCTTCATATTACGGTAGCATGCTACCCCTATCGGACTCATCACATCAGCCGGTTTTTTAGATCGCTCAAGGTTGTTTCAATAGTCTTGAACAAGAGCTTCGAACTCAGGGGCTTGCTGAGGTAGTCACTCATGCCGGCAGCAAGGCAACGCTCGGCGTCCCCAGACATGGCACCGGCCGTTGTAGCGATGATTGGGATGGTTGTTGAAATGTCCCGGCGGATGAGGCGGGTGGCTTCAAAGCCGTCCATTTCCGGCATATGGCAATCCATCAGAATCAGATCGAAAGACTGTGTTTGCAGTAGTTGCAATGCCTCGATTCCATTCTTTGCTGTTTCCACATGAATACCCCAACGCCGAAGAAATGAAACGGCAATTTTCTGGTTTACCAAGTTGTCTTCAACCACCAACACCCTTCCCTCCAGAAGTCGAATTTCTGCTGGAGCGGGAGGGGCAACCGGCTTTGGACGGCCACCTCTTAATTCAAGAATGGAACTGTTCAGGCGGGATGCCAGATCGAGGATGCGGACGGGTTTGATAATGTGCTGCGCTGTGTAGTTGCCATAACTGGGCAGTGGGCGCGATGAAATTGGTCCAATCACAAACAGGCGTACCGAGTCCTGCAAGTGCAGTTCGGTAATCGTACGTGCTAAAGACTGTTCGCCCGCTTTTTCATTGATCAACCAATCACAAATTACTATTTCAAAGGGATTTTGCGATTGACTCTCCCGCTGCAGAAGCGAATTGGCTTCCACAACGCTGTTGGTGGCTACAACGTGCATCGACCAACCGCCAAGCTGTTCGCAAAGCACTGTTCGCGAAGTTGTATCAGGCATAACCAGAAGCACACGGACACTTGCAAAGGCGGTGATTTCCGGGGCAGTTGATAGCCGTTCCGAGCGGTCTAATTTCGCAGTGAACCAAAATGTGCTGCCTTCGCCCAATTTACTTGTGGCACCAATTTCGCCGTCCATCAGGGATACCAATTGCTTTGAAATGGCAAGACCCAGGCCCGTTCCGCCAAACTTGCGTGTTGTGGATGCGTCCACTTGGGTAAATGACTTAAACAACCTGGCCATGTCAACCTCTGAAATGCCAACGCCAGTGTCGCGAATTTCAAAGCGAATCCAAATACTCCCGGCGACTTCCCGATCTAAAATGCAACGCAGCGCAATCTCGCCACTCTCTGTGAATTTGACTGCGTTACTAATCAGGTTCAGAAGTATCTGCTGCAATCGGACGGGGTCGCCAAAGTAGCAGGAGGGCAATTTGGGATCAATCATTGCCGTCAGGTCCAGCCCCTTCCTACTGGCTCGTTCACCCATCAGCCCTAAGGCACTGTCGATGATTTCCGTCAATTCGCAATGAATTCTTTCCAACTCCAGCTTGCCTGCCTCAATTTTTGAGAAGTCCAAAATGTCGTTGAGGATATGCAGAAGGGTTTGGCCTGAGTACAGAATCTGTTCGGCCAACTCTCTTTGTTCCAGGTTCATGCCGGTGTCAAGAATCAGCTCGGCCATGCCAATTACGCCATTCATTGGCGTGCGAATTTCATGGCTCATATTGGCTAGAAATAAGCTTTTTGCAGTGTTAGCTTGATTGGCCTGCTCCATTGCCGCCCTAAGCTCAATTTCCAAAAGTTTCTGCGCCGTGATATCCATCAGACTTCCCACCATACGCAATGGCAGGCCCTGCGCGTCGCGCTTCACGATTTTTCCGCGAGCATGTACCCAGATCCATTCAAGGTTCACGCCGCGCATTCTAAATGTGTTGTCGTATCGTTCGGATGTAGTGACGAGTGCACCAAGTACATCATCCGCTTCGTCGGGATGCAGGTCGGCACGAAATTCTTCCAGTGGTCTTTCGCCAGGTTTACATGCCAACACCTTGCTCATTTGAGGAGAAAGATAGGCAAAGCCGGCGGTTAGGTCAATATCCCAGAATGCTTCACCTGCTCCGTCCAGAAACAGCTCCAATTGTTCGCGGCTATGGCGTAATTCCTGCTCAACCTTTCTGCGCGCTGCATTTTCTTCAAGCAGTTGATTGTTGCTTTCCCAAAGTTCCCGAGTCCGTTCCTTGACGCGTTGTTCCAGTTCCAACCTTCCAGCTCGCAAAGCTGCTTCCATCTCTCTTCGATCCGTAATATCGTGCAGGAGTCCCACCAGACTGGAAATGTTGCCGGCTTCGTCAAAAAGAGTGCGACCGTCGTCCTGTACGTAAATGCAAGTGCCGTCCTTACGGTACAGACGGTATTCAAGCCGGAAGCGTGTCCCCTCCGCCATCGCGGCCAAACGTGTTGCTTCTACCTTGTCCTGGTCATCAGGATGGGTGCTGTTGCGCCATTGCTGCAGCGTAAATTCGCTGGCCGAATAGCCGGTTACTATTTCGATGTTGCCATTGACGGTGCAATCCATCGATTCCAGGCGTGTGTCGTAGCCAACATATCCACCTGCTTCCATAACCTCCGAGTAGCGCTGATTCGCCTGCCGGATGATTTCCTGGGCCGCCCTAACTTCGGTAACATCGGCGATGGAACCGGCCATCCGAGTGGGCTTTCCCTGTGCATCCCAACGTGCCTGGCCACGGGAGCGAAACCAGCGGTACTCGCCGCTTTTCGTGCGAAGGCGGTACTCCTGATCAAAGGGAACCTTGTTTTCTAAATGTTGCTCTACCGCTGCCAGGATTCTTGCCGAATCGTCGGGATGACAGTGTTCCAACCAAGTTGAAAAAACAGGTTTTAGTTCATCCTTTTGGTATCCCAGTAGATTGCACCAGCGCTCGGAAAAGTGGTCCTCATTGGTAATTATGTTCCAATCCCAGATGCCCTCGGCACTTCCCTGTACCGCCAAATCGAAGCGTTCGTTGGCCACGTGCAATTCTTCCTGTACCCGCTTCTTGGCGGAAATATCCTGAATTACAACGACTGCAAATCCAGGACTGTGGGGCTTTCTGCCAACAAAATTGATACTCAACGTTGCCCACATTGACGAGCCATCCTTGCGGATGTAACGCTTCTCAATCAAGTGGCGAAAGGAATTGGGCTCTTTTAGCTTTCCTTTGTTTTCGATTGTGAGTTCAATATCGTCAGGATGGGTGATGTCGGTTACTGAAAGATTATGCAGCTCTTGGGCACTGTACCCAGTGGCTTCGCAGAGTGTGCGGTTCACCTTAATGAACTTGCCTGTTTCAATGTCGACCTTCGCTGCGCCAATCGATGCAAAATCGAAAAGCTCCTCAAAGGAATATTGCCGGTCTGTAGGGTCTACCTGCAGATCGGCATGTTCGGCCAAAAATATGTAGCCTTCGGCGAATGAACCTTTCGGCAGCGCGCGGGTAGCCAGATCTACTGTTGAACCATTTAGGTGCTTGTACTTTCCGACAAAGGCAGTTGGGTAGATTGAAGGGTCCCCAGTGTGGCTGCAAGTGAGTATATCGGCAATCGCAAAGCTATGGAGTTGTTGGGAGCTGAAGCCTAACCACTCTGAAGCTTGAAAATTGGAATCAACAATATAACCGCTGCTATCAGTGGCTAAATATAAGAACGGTTTTCCGGCCGGACGCGCAAATTGAAACATCGTTGCCCTTTCGAGGTACGAATGCCTGCGCTAATTCGTCACGAGGCGAAGTCAGCCGGGCATTCCCACCTGTTGGTTATCGCAGAATGAAAGATTGCTTGAATAACGGCCATATTCTTCAGCGAGTCTTCAAGAGGTACAGCAACCTCAGAGTTATTCAGGATTGCCTCGCTGAATAGCTCTCCTTGAATTGTATACTGGTCACACGGATTTGTTTGCAACATTTTTGCACTGCTTCCACTGATTTCTACGCCGGAGTCGATAAACAAATTCGATGGTTGCCCTGGAATCGCATTAAAAGGTATCTGTAACTCCAACCGGGCTGATGTTCCGAAAACGATTACTTTTTGGTATGGGACCATTTGAGTACTGCAACTAAATAAGGCCTGACTAGAGGGGAACTGCATTAACACGGAACTGCAGCGATCCGTTCCAAAATCCGGGTCGCGATCAATGTTTCCTATAACTCTGGTTGGCTCCTCGCCCAATAGAAAGCGAGTTTGTGTAATCGGATAGCATCCGATATCCATAAGTGCGCCGCCACCCATTGCGACGTTGTTCCGAACATTTGTGGAGTCACGATTGTTATAACTAAAGAACCCGGCTATGGATACTATTCGCCCCAATTGTCCGGATTTAACTATTTCTCGCGCCAGCAGCCATTGCGGATGAGTGCGCACCATAAATGCTTCGCTGATTTTCACGCCAGTACGATCACGTGCGGCAATTAACAATTTAGCTTCCGCTGCGGTCATGCCGATAGGTTTTTCGCATAATACATGCTTACCTGCTTCGGCGGCTTTGATTGACCACGGGACGTGGAGGTCGTTTGGCAAGGGATTATAGATGGCGTCGATATCTTTATCGGCAAGTAACTCTTCGTAACTGCCATATGCTTTTGGAATGCCGAGTTGTACAGCAGCTTTCTGTGCCCGGCCCAAATCGCGTGAAGCGATGGCTGTAATTGCACATACCTCACTCTTCTGCATCGCCGGAATCACTTTCTTCATTCCAATACCAGCAGGGCTCAATATTCCCCAACGAATGCGCCGTTCCATAACTTTTCCTCTTTGACGATCATTGAAAAAGCCGTGAAGGAACGATTGCTTCGCTCCCCCCCGGCTGTGACTGACTGTTGATTAGATTGCGATCTGGGGACGGCCTTTTTCGGGCCAATCCAAGTGGAAGAATTTCCCGCGAGGTTGATCCACACGTTCGTAAGTATGGGCACCAAAGTAATCTCGCTGGGCCTGCAAAAGGTTCGCCGGCAAATTGGCGGAGCGGTACCCATCAAAGTAGGCCAGTGCCGAATAGAATGTGGGAGCCGGTACACCGTATACCGCTGCGGCAGCAATAACCTTGCGCCAGTTGGCCTGACAACGCTCCACTTCACTTTGGAAGTATGGATCCAACAATAGATTGGCAAGGTCCGGATTCAGTTGATAAGCTTCTGTGATTTTCTGCAGGAAACGCGCTCGGATGATACAGCCGCCGCGCCAGATCTTTGCGATTTCACCGAAGTTCAATGTCCAGCCATATTCCTTCTGTGCCTCGCGCATCAGTTGGAATCCCTGGGCGTAGCTGCAAATCTTTGAACAGTAGAGGGCATCGTGAATGGCTTGCACGAACTCTTTACGCTCTACCGTCAACGTGCCCCCAGGCCCCTTCAATTGCGTTGATGCTGCTACCCGTTCTTCTTTCACTGCGCTTAAGCAGCGGGCAAATACAGCTTCTGCAACCGTTGGCGCAGGCACACCCATATCGAGAGCATTAACGCTGGTCCACTTACCTGTGCCTTTCTGGCCGGCTGTATCAAGCACGATTTCAACAAACGGCTTGCCGGTCATAGGGTCGGTCTGATGCAGAATGTCGGCCGTAATTTCAATGAGGAATGAATCCAGATTGCCCGTGTTCCATTCAGTAAACACATCGCCACATTCTTGTGCTGTCATGCCCAGCAATCCGGTCATCAACGAAAAGGCTTCGCAGATCATTTGCATATCGCCATATTCGATGCCGTTGTGCACCATTTTCACGTAGTGGCCGGCGCCGTTTGCACCAATGAATGTAGAGCAGGGAACACCGCCGGAAATCGGCTTGCCAGGTGAAGCGCCTTCGAGCGGTTTACCTGTGACGGCATCCACTTTCGCTGCTATTGCATTCCAGATTGGTTCAATTTCCTTGTATGCTTCCGGATCGCCACCGGGCATAAGCGAAGGGCCGAAACGGGCACCTTCTTCGCCGCCGGAAACACCGGAGCCGATGAAACGAAGCCCCTTGGCCGCCAGATCCTTTTCGCGCCGGATGGTATCGGTCCAAAGCGTATTTCCACCATCAATGACGATGTCGCCCTTTTCAAGCAATGGCACCAGACTGGAAATCACGGCATCGGTTGGTCCACCGGCCTTGACCAGAATAATAATCTTACGTGGAGTGCTTAGCGACTGCACAAATGATTCCAGAGACTGTGCGCCAATCAGGCCGCCAGGAGTGTCCGGATTCTCTGCAACAAACTTATCAGTTGTCGCGGTGGTGCGGTTATAAACAGTAATTTGAAAACCGTGATCAGCAATATTGAGGGCCAGATTTTGACCCATGACAGCAAGGCCGACGAGGCCTATATCGGAGTGTGATTTTGCCATAAAAGTTTCGTTCCTTGGTTTGCAAGCGCGGTCAGTCTTTGAACGATTGTGCTGCTTGCGGACTGCTTAATCCTAATGCTTTTTCTGCCTGCTGCAGATGGCGCCGTTGGTGTGCCTCAATGATGCGCAACAGGGAGTAGATGTTGTAGCTAATGATCGAATTCATTGGTGAAACGGTTTTGATGTTGTCGAGCGATATCGCCGCAGCACCTTCCAGCCGCTGTTCCAGCGCCGTTTGGGAAACAAGGAAATCGTTCAGCGCTACGTCTGATGAGGTCATTGTTGCAGGTACGTTCTTGGTTGCTTTCACCTTGAAACGTCCGCCAGGCCCAACCATTTTCAGTAACAGGCCGCCGACGATATCGCACTTAAACGGAGCATTCGACAGAAAGCTTTCGCGCGCACCCTTTTGGCGTGCTGCGTCAAGATCAGGTAGAAACATATTTGTGGTGAGTGCCAAGTGTTCAACGCACTCAGCCGCAGACCATCCGCCACTTGCGGGCCGCTTCAACAACTGATCCCCTGAATGATTCTTGAACAAGTTTCGCGCCCTTTCGGAAGACGCATTTAGCTCAGCCTTCAGCGTATCAATCTGCTGGGATCGTTCAGAATTTGCCATGTCCTTCTATTATGCGCTTTTACCGTTGGAAATTGAGTGGATCGTCTACTTGCTTTTGCCATCGGCCTAGCATCTCACGCATTTCTGCGACACGCGTTCGCTGGTTTGGATCACCCGCTAAATTGTTATTCTCTAGCGGATCCTTCGCCATGTGGAACAATTGCAGCGTCTCTTTGCCATTCACTTTATAGACGATCAATTTCCAATCGGTGGTGCGTACAGCTCGCTGAAAATGGCGATAGGCTGTAAAAACAGAATCGCGAACTGAGCGTTGATTACCCTTCAATACCGGCACCAGACTCTTGCCTTCCACCGTTGCCGGCTTCTTCATTCCGGCCAAATCGAACAGGGTAGGAAAGAGGTCGAACAGATAGACCATAGCATCGCTTTTCTTGCCCTTTGGCAATCCCGGCCCGGCGATCATGAGCGGCACGCGAACGCTGTGATCGTACATATTCTGTTTGCCAAGCAAGCCATGCTGACCAACGGCCAGACCATTATCCGCTGCGAAAATCAGAATTGTATTTTTGTCATTGCCGGTTGTTTCCAGGGTATCCACAATACGGCCGATCTGTTCATCAACCTCTGTGATCATGGCGTAGTAATCGGCGATTTCCTGCTTTACGGCGGCTTCAGTGCGGGGCCACGGGAGCAACGCTTCATCGCGTACTTTCATCTCGCCGTTATCGAACGGATGTTCCGGTAGGAAATTATCCGGCAGCTTGATTTTCGAAGCTGGATACATCGTCTTGAATTTCTCTGGAGCCATGCGTGGATCGTGCGGTGCGGTGAAGGCGACATATAGCGCAAAAGGCCCTTGTTTGTGCCCCTCCAGAAAACCGATGGCAGCATCTGCAAACAGCTCGCTTGAGAATTTCTTGCCCTTATACGTGCGGGAGTTTGGATACTCTCCGCTGGCGTTGTAATCCTGCACCGGCACTTCCAGATGGTTAGACATTCCGCCAAACATTACCGGCCCGCCCGCGGAAAAACATCGTGCGTAAAGCTTCGGCCCATTGTGCCACTTGCCGATTCCCACGGTAGTGTAGCCGTTGTTTTTGAGTTCTTCGGGCCACATATGAAACGGCTTGGGTGGACGATTGTTCTGCTTCGGATCGACTATGGAATCGGTGACGTGAAAAAGTGTCTGACCAGTCATCA
>JBBRJC010000091.1:0-9725 GCA_038220135.1 Bryobacterales bacterium
GGTTGCATCCCTGCAGAGCCTTATCCTCTGCTCCGGTCTGCTCCAGTGTAGGGGTTATGGGTTATTTTGCCAAGATTGTAGTTGTCGCCAATAGGGAATAATAATTGTCGTTGATAGGGAAAAGTAATTGACGCCGGACAGAAATCTAACTCACAGCGCAACTTCGAAATTCAGGTTAAAAAATCCTAAAGTACAGCCTCATCGCAGTCGATGAAGAGAGTGGCATGATACACGATCAGGCAAAGATCCATCCAACTGCGCTCGTCGAAGCGAACGTCGAAATTGGACGAGGTACCTCGGTTTGGGACAACGTTCACATCCGCAACGGGGCGGTCATCGGCTCGGATTGCATTATTGGCGAGAAGACATACGTTGCAGGAGACACAAAAATTGGAAACCGCGTCAAGATAAACGCTAGCGTCTATATCCCGGCCTACGTTTCCATTGAAGACGGGGTCATGATTGCGGCCCACACGGTATTCACCAACGACCAGTTTCCGAGGGCCTGCACCCCGGACCTCAGCGCATTGCTCAACTCCGCAGTCGATGAAAATACGCGACCAACGCTGGTGAAACAAGGTGCGACGATTGGGGCCAATTGCACCATTGGAAACAACATCTCGATCGGCCAATTCGCCATGGTCGGCATGGGTGCGGTGGTGACCAAGTCAGTTCAGGATTTCCATATGGTGGTCGGCGTACCCGCTCGCCCGGTTGCCGTGGTCTGCCGTTGCGGACACCCCTTGTTTAAGATCGACGACTTGATGATTGAGCAAGGTCAAAAAACAACTTGCTGTCATTGCAGCTGGCAATTTGAAGTCTCCGGCGACAGCGTGAAAGATCTTGGACGGAGCGAAAATGCCGGATAATCCCAAACAGAGTTGGTGCGTTTTGGGTGGGGGAATGCTTGGGCTCACCATCGCATTGAGGCTTTCCCAAGCTGGGCATCGCGTCACGGTCAAAGAAGCTGCCCCACAACTGGGCGGGCTTGCCTCAGCCTGGAAATTGGGCGACATCGTTTGGGACCGCCATTATCATGTGACCCTTTTATCCGATAGCCGCGCTCGTGGCGTGCTAAAGGAATTGGGGCTCGACCACAAAATGGTTTGGACCAGAACGTTTACCGGATTCTATACCGATGGCCGGCATATTTCCATGTCCAGCAGCCTCGACTTTCTTCTATTCCCGGCGCTTGGACTGATCGATAAATTTCGCCTTGGATTAACGATTTTCGCAGCCTCCCGAATTCAGGACTGGAAGGCGATGGAGTCTGAGCATGTGGAGAGTTGGCTCCGGCGTTGGTCGGGCAATCGCACATTTGAAAAAATCTGGCTCCCGCTGTTGCGTGCCAAACTTGGCGATGGCTACCGGAACACGTCGGCGGCGTTCATTTGGGCCACCATCAATCGGCTTTACGCGGCACGGCGCAGTGGTTTGAAGACTGAACTTTTCGGCTATTTGCGCGGCGGCTACGCCCAATTGCTCGATCGTTTTAAGGATAAATTGGAAAATCTAGGTGTGTCGATCTCCTGTGGCGAGGCCGCAAAGCAGATCAGAACACGCCCCGAAGGTGGGTTGGAAATTGAATTCGCTGGTGGTGCGGTGGAACACTTTGACCGTGTCGTGGCTACAATGCCTTCCCCTTTGGCAGTTGAGCTTTGCCCACAACTGGGGGCTCCCGAAAAATTGGAACATATGTCGGTTCAGTATCAAGGGATCGTTTGCGCCTCCCTATTGTTGAAAGAACCACTCTCCAAGTATTACGTGACAAATATTACCGATGTCGCTCCATTCACAGGAGTAATCGACATGTCTGCACTTGTCGATCGTGCTGAATTCGGCGGCAAGGCACTAGTATACCTGCCCAAGTACGTCGCCCCTAACGATCCACTGTTCAGTCAATCAGACGCCCAAATTGAGGAGTCCTTTCTTGGTGCGCTGGCCAACATGTATCCCGATTTCAACCGATCCGACGTCTTGGCGTTTCAGGTAAGCCGTGTCCGCCAGGTTTTCCCGATCCCGACGCTGCACTATTCGGAAATGGTTCCGCCCATGGTTACCTCTGTCCCGGGCCTCTATTTGGTGAACTCGACCCATATTGTCAATGCAACTCTGAACGTGAATGAAACGGTGACACTTGCCGAAAAGGCGACGAAAGTTTTCCTCGAAGATCAGCCTCAAACGGCAGTGCAACCAATGGAGACCGTCCTCGCATGAGCAATCCTAAACCAACAGCAAGTCTATCGCTTGATCTAGATAATTTGTGGTCTTACATGAAGACTCGCGGAGACGAAGGCTGGACCGAGTTTCCGACATACATAGACGTGATTGTTCCGCGGGCACTCGAATTCTTCCGGGCACGGAATCTGAAAATAACCTGGTTTATCGTTGGCAAAGACGCGTCGATGCCGGTCAACCAACCAGCGCTGCGAACCATTGCCGACGCTGGCCACGAGATTGGCAATCATTCGTTTATTCATGAACCGTGGCTGCACCTTTACACCCGAGAGCAGTTGGTGGAAGAACTGACCAAGGCAGAAGAAGCGATTTTCGAGGCGACTGGTCGCAAACCTGTTGGCTTTCGTGGGCCTGGCTACAGCTACTCCGTTACTTCGCTTTCGGTTTTGGCCGATATGGGCTATCAATATGACGCCTCTACCCTGCCCACGTACCTAGGGCCGCTCGCTCGTATTTACTACTTCATGGCTTCAGGTTTGAACCGTAAAGAGCGCAAACAAAGAGACTTATTGTTCGGCAGCTGGAAGAACGGATTCCTGCCCCTTAAACCCTACCTCTGGCAATTGGAGCATCACGCGATGGTGGAAATTCCGGTAACCACTATGCCGCTATTTCGTATGCCATTTCATCCAAGCTATGTCCTTTATTTGGCATGCTATTGGGAGTCACTTGCTATGTTTTACTTCAATATGGGGCTAACCCTTTGCAAGTGGTCAGGAATCGGGCCTTCATTTCTGTTCCATCCTCTTGATTTCCTTGGGTCAGATGACAATCTGCCGCAACTTGCTTTCTTTCCTGCGATGAACATGACAAGTGAGAAAAAGCTGTCTTTGCTTGGACGGATGATGGATGCATTCGCCGCCAACTTTGAGACGGTGCCCATGGTAGACCATGCTCGTCATGAGCGTAGTACTGGAAGACTGCCGGTATCAAAATTGGCCTCGCAGGTATAGAATTTTTAACTTTCTTCGAAACTTTGTAAAGTCCACACAATTTCAGGTCGATAGACTAACGAGAGGATTGAATGAGACTGCCATCAGATGCCGATGCTTCCGGCCGCGACTTTAAGGGCGACGAACTGGAACTACTGAAAGAGGTGCTCGCTTCGGGTACCTTGAACTGCACCAAGGGGACGCAAGTAAAGACTTTTGAACAAGACTTTGCAAGCCGCTATGGTGTAAAACATTGCCGCGCGGTAACCAGCGGAACCGCTGCGTGCCATACAGCCTTCGCCGCCCTTCACCTGGAACCAGGCGACGAAGTGATTACAACCCCAATCACAGACATCGGTGCAATTACCCCGATTCTTTACCAGCAAGGCATTCCGATCTTTGCCGACGTCGACCCGGTCTCGTTGAACGTCACTGCTGAGTCCGTCCGCCAACAGATTACCCCTCGCACGAAAGCGATCGTTGCCACCCACATCTTCGGTAGCCCTTGCGATGTCATTGGTATCAAAGCGATAGCTCAGGAAAAGGGCATTCCCGTGATCGAAGATTGTGCCCAATCTTACCTCGCAACCCAAGATGGCAGACTGACAGGAACCATTGGCGACATTGGCGCGTTCAGTATGCAACAGGGCAAGCACATGACAACTGGCGAAGGTGGGATGGTGATCAGCGACGATCCACATTTTGCCCGCCAAATGATCCTGTTCAGCGACAAAGCCTGGGGTTATGGCGATTCCAACCCGGATCACTATTTCCTGGCACTCAACTACCGCATGACCGAACTGGTCGGTGCAGTTGCTCGCGCTCAATTGAAGAAATTGGAATCAGTTGTCGAACGCCGTCAGCGCACAGCAGCCTATATGGACGAACTGCTTGCTGACGTTCCCGGCATTACAATTCCTAAACCACTTGCCAATTCCACGCATGTCTACTGGAAATACACGTTTGTGGTTGATCCCGACGTGATGCCTGGTGGAACCGATGCGCTTGCTGGCTTACTCAAGGACTCGGGCATCTTTACCGTACCGCGTTATATCAAAAAGCCCGCCTTTGAATGCCAGGTTTTGTCTGACCGTAAGACTTACGGCAACAGTGCCTGCCCATTCACTTGCGTTGAAAAAGCAAGTGGCCGCAAGATCGTTTATGACGCCAAGGACTATCCGGGCACCGTGCGCGGGCTGGAGCGGATTCTGGTTATGCCGTGGAACGAACATTATCAGCCCGAACATGTCGAATACCTGGCAAACTCTGTGAAGAGTGCGGTGGAGACACTGCGATCGAAGGTTTTCGCGTCGGCTTAGGTTCGGATAAACAGTGCCAGACGTAACCGTAATCGTTCCTTGCTATAACGAAGAAGAAAGCCTTCCTCACTTGGCGCCACGTCTTGACGCCATGATTGAGCAGGGTCATCTGAATTGGGATGTGTTGTTCGTCAACGACGGCAGCAAGGATCAAACAGCAGACCGTTTGGCCAGTATCACTAAGCAGTACAGTTGGGCAAGCGCCGTTCACCATCCCCAAAACAAGGGGTTGGGGGCGGCGCTTCGCACCGGCTTCGCTGGCGCAAAGGGCGACGTTGTTTGCACCATCGATAGCGATTGCACCTACCCGCCGGAACGCCTTCCCGAATTGCTCGCCGCACTCAAAGGCGGGGCATCCATCGCAACAGCATCCCCCTGGCACCCTTCGGTTCAGGAAGGAGATGTGCCTTGGCATCGCAAGATATTCTCGCAAGCCGCAAGTATGCTTTACTGCATCGTGATCGGCAAGCGAATCTACACCTTTACTTCAATGTTTCGGGCCTATTCCAGACCAGTCGTGGATAACATAAAATTCCAATCGAATGGGTTCCCTGCTGTAACCGAAATCCTTATAAAAGGCTTGCTGGCTGGCTATGTGGTGGAAGAGATTCCGATTCCGCTCGGCACCCGGGTCCACGGAGAATCGAAGATGAATTTTCAACAGGCAATCCGCGGCCACCTTGAACTTCTCTCCAAGTGCGTTCAGTGGAAATTTAGTCGCGCCAATTAATTTGAGGCCAAATGAAGGCGGCTACGCCCGCTTCATCTCCGGACACTTTTCAATTTTCGCGTCCTCCAATTCAATGTCGAAACCCGCTCTTTCACTGAGTATGAACTTGCCATCCACCGGTCTCCAAAGTTAGAAATTCAACCTGTGTGCATAACCCCGGCGGCTGACTGGCCACCGCATGCAGGGCCGCGTGAATATTATGTCCATGCTGGATCACCTGCGTATCGTAAACACCTGCAATTGCAAATTCGCTAACGCCGTCACATCACTGCCGGATCAGACAGCACCACGCTGATCGCCCCGGCCCTAAAATACTTTTGGCCCCCCATCGGCCATAGAAATGTTCGCCCGTGAAAACTCTCCAATTTATACCCATGAAACGGCTCTTCAATCCATCGTGGCTGATACTTTTCCACCTGCTTCGCCCAACTCAAGGCATAGTCAAGATTCCAGCTCATAAAAGCGTCGAACATGATATCAACATCTTCGCCCAATGTTTTCCCTTAGATTGCAAACCCTTGCCAGGTTCTTATTCAAGCCATGCGTCCATCACCCGGCCCCCAACCCATAAACCATTTCTGATTCCTGAAACCGGCATTCTTCAATTCCAGACTCTTCGAGCGAGTCCGATCCGGCTCAACCGAATAGCTAGCTAAGCGTGTTGCAGTAGGCTTCTATTTCAGTCCTAGTAGGGCCGCCTAACAATCGGTAAACTGGCGCATTGTACAAATGCCCGATCAGATCCCACAATGCATTATATTATCGACGGCACTGTTGGCCATCATGAAATGGCTCGACCGGCTATGGCGATTTGATCGATGCATCTGATCCCAGATATTTTCCAAGGCTAGCTATGGCTAGCGCAAAGGCCGCATCGGCGCGGCGCAATGCAGTTAAGAAACACGGCAAGTGCATCCGCCGAAGTGAGTCCGTTTTGCGCTTGTTTCTTAGGAGCGCAAAGGCCGCATCGGCGCAGCGCAATGCAGTTAAGAAACACGGCAAGTGCATTCGCCGAAGTGATTCCGTTTTGCGCTTGTTTCTCAAAAGCTCGTCCTTACTGATCAAAAAAGCGCGCAACTGTTGGTCCAAAACTATTGCAGCGTCTTTGTTGACAGGCCCGTACAAACCTTCTAGCCCGGAAGTTGTAAGGATCTTCAAAAATAGTGCGGAAGTTTTCGTTTCAGCTAAGATTCTTGTACTGGGCTCGTGGTACTCCTTCGGCCTATGTTCTTCGTAAATGTGCAGCGGATTTGCGTCGTGTTGCCTTATCACTATTTGTGGCTTGGAAGTGTGCCATCAAGCCCTAGATTTGTACAGATTCAACTTACCGGCTTGTCTGGAACTGCTTGATTGCGCAAGGGATATAGCGGGTCGAAGAGCTGTTGAGGCGGTGCTGCCAATAATGTTTTGACGGTTTAGTAGCGCCATTTTATCTAATAGGACCATCGACGACCTAAATCCATCGACGAAAGCAATTTCCAGTAAGGTACCAATGGTCTTGGGTCTTGAGAATTATCGCCCGGCATGGGAAAAACTTAAGTATCCGATATGGAAACGAAACGACTATGCGGCGATTAAACGAACTACTCATTATTGCCACCACATTATGCGTACCCCAGGTATGGTCAATGGAACTAAGGCCGTTGACTGGCGAAGTTTTTCAGAGTGGTGTGTTTATCAATATCGAGTCGGCGGCCACTGGCGAGCGGTTGCCTCAACCACTGCTGTTTCATGGGGACACGCTGGCATATTTGAACTTTCCGGCAACGTTCGAATCGATTGTGGTGGGATCATCGCTGAAGCACCTTTGGGAACCGGAGAATTCCTTCGCAGGTTTCCTGACTCCCGTTCAGCCGGACTATGGATATTCGGCGATCCTAAACACAATTCGCGCCTACTTGAAGGCTGCGCCCCGTTCGAGGGATATCAACCTCATACGCGACCCGGCGCCGATGAAGATTCAACTGTCGTACAAACCAAATCGAAAAAAGACACCAGTAAATTGCTAAGGGAAAAGACAATGCTGAACTATTTGCGCCAACTCATTTTTAACGAAGCGCCGACTAATCGGCCAACTCAGATAATCAACCGGATCGACAGTCAAGAGGATTTTTCGCGATCCACATGGCGGTTGGCAACAGCCGTGGCCTTGAGTACCAATTGTACCCCTGTGAATATCGGTGAAGTGGAAGATTTGCGTTAACGCTGAATTCCGAAGTTGCTTTGTAGAGCCCGTCCCATAGCTAACAATCGTCAATAAACACAGGGGTTCAACGCAATTTCCGACTCCATCATAAATGGCCTTATTGCCCTAAAATGGCCCAAACGATTCATTTTGAAGTTTCGTGAACTTAAACCATCAGGAGAGATTCTCGCATTCCAGGCCAGGAGGCAGCAACTTGGCTCGACTCAAGTGCTTCATTTTTAGTGCGACCATTTTCGCGCGGAATAGTTTCTTGAAAATACCGGCATACGGGACAAGCTCTATGTAAGTTAGATTTCGGTGCGTCGGAATGGATTTCGCTCCCAGGGTTATTCGTAAATGCCAGGGCGAAGAGCGTCGGCAACAGCGCAGACGCGGCAGGCACAAGTGTCCGCGCCACAGTTGACTATCAGACTTTGTTCAACTTCGTAATTCAGGTTAACGGTTCTGCCGCCCCAGTTCGCAAACACAAATAATTTCTACATTGATCAATGGCATTTTGGACATCTCCAAAATTGAATCCGGACGTATCGAATTGCATGTGCAGGATTTTGATTTTGCCGCCACCATTCGGGAAATGGCATAAACGGTTTCCCCCACCTCAACAAAAAGCGGCCACGCTTTTGAACTGGATTGTCCGGAACGATTAATGGTACGGGCAGACATGACAAAGATTCGCCAATGCTTGTTCAACCTCCAGGTAATGCGGCGGCAAAATCCCCTAAAGACGGACCAGTTCACGTCCACGCATATGCGGTTGGCGAATGGTTGGTTTGCGACATCAAAGAAACTGGCGTTGGGATGACCCCGGCTCAAATGGAGCGCCTATACAAGCCGTTTCCCAAGGCGATGCATCCACTGCGAGACGTTTTGGTGGCACTGGGTTTGGTCTTGCGATCAGCCACAAACTTTGCCTACTGATGGGCGGCTCAATTTCCGTAGAAAGCGAATTGGGAGTAGGCCCCACATTCAAATTGCGAATTCCTGCTCCTGCTGACGCAAACCTGTTTCAGGCCGGACTTGCATCGGTTGCAAGTATTCTTGCCATACACAAACTGGACGATGACCACCGGCAGCAAACGGTTCTGGTAACTTGACGACGATCCGCAAATTTGCGACCTGATCCGATTGACGAACTCCTCCACCGAAGCGATCAAAATGTTTCAACCTAGAACGGCGGCGATATTCGCATGCCGGTATCTTCGCCAAGGTAGTGGCCGCCTCCTGCCGATCACCGCTGACAGAAAGAATCTTCACAACATCGCCCTGAAGCAGAAGCGAGTTTGGCCAACTTTGAAGGTAGAGTCTGGCTGTTTGAACCGCATCACCCACATCCTTCCCTAGAAGAGCCTGCTCAAACCGCAACACATTTTCGAAATGGGACGTGACGGGAGAACCACCATTCAATTTAGAAAGTTTCCCCAACCCTTCAGCTGCCTCCTGTAACGCAGATTTGCGATTCCCAAGCAGCCGCAAAGCCCGCAGCCCCCAACCGAAAGGGCAAGATAGTCGGTATCTTCAAATGACCCTGCTTTTCCCTGTGCCACCAAAAGTTGTACCGCCCTCTTAATGGCAAGAAACTCATTTAGCCCAGCAGCCGCACTCGTTTGGCTCAGAGCGGGAAGCAGGAAAATCCGCGAACTCAAATCGCTGAAAAGGGACCGTATGTCGTCGTGATCGGAGTTGCCGGCTTGCCGGCTGAAAAGCCTGGCGTCCTGGAATTCTTTGACTGCTGCCGTAGGGTTGCAACACTTACAAACTCAAGCCCGCATTGAAGCCCGCTTAACTTCGCAGTTAAGACATGGATATCCACTTTGAGCCAGACATGGGAATTACCGGAGTCTAGTTCCTTCTTCATTTCCAGCAATTGATCAGAGGCTAGCCTTATCGATCTGCCTGGCTCCCATGCAAGTGAATCCCCAAGCGCTATCGTTGCACCTGCTATCAATTTCCAATACCGGCTATTGATGTCTGAATGGAGAGAATCCCATTGACGTGCGTGTTCACTCATGATTGTTGCATCGCGAAGAAGTGCAGGCCCATCCTGCTTGAATTTATCGACGATGGTCTTTTCATGATCAGCGTGAATGAGAAGTAGCCAATCGCGCTGAGCAATATTCGATGTCTCAGCCAGTTCCAATCGTTCTGCTTCCATAGCAAGACGCAATGCTTCCCCAAGATCCCGCTGGGAGTTAGCCTCGGCGGCTAAACGTACGAACACCTGCGCTTTGCCACGCTTCGCACCAGGTCTATTTGGCTCAAGTGCAAGGACGCGCGCATACAAGGCCTCGGCCTTTTTGTAG
>JBBRJC010000092.1:0-9714 GCA_038220135.1 Bryobacterales bacterium
TATTTCATTTGAAACCGCGACTTTAGTGTTCCAAGATTCCGAGGCTGTGGCGTACTTGGATTGCATCGTTGATGGTGAACTAGCGGTGGCATACGATTGGACTAGTTGGGGCGACATAGATTTTATTGGTAGTCCACACCAGTGAGGAGCAACATGGCGAAGAAGAAATCTGCATCATCTCTGCAAGAAAGGCGAATCCCCGCGAACGAAATCTTTACCACCCCTATCACTGACAGGCAACTTCGCGAAATGGAACTTGTGGCAGCCAAGCCTGATGCGGAAATTGACTATTCGGATGCGCCGGAAGTGTTTCCAGACGCCGCAGAAATTCAGCGGGGGCGGTTTTATCGGCCTATCAAACAACTGGTTAGCATTCGCGTAGATGCTGATGTACTGAACTGGTTCCGTTTGAGCGGGGGAAAGTATCAAACACGCATGAACGAAGTTTTGAGAAGGGAAATGGTTGCTACTTTAAGAAAAAGATAGTTTTTTTGCTGACAAACAAACCACCCCCGATAGCGATACCCTATTAAAGTGAGCACCCCAACCCCAACCATCCCCGCCATGCCTTTAACCATCGAAGGCGCCGCCGTCCTTCATCAGATGTTCCGCATCGATTGGAGCCGTTGGAACAAAGTAGATGCGGCCCAAAAGCAATCCATTCTTGCCCAGGCCAAAACACTGCTTACAAAGTTTGAAGGCGAACGCAGCGCCCTCTATTCCATGCTCGGCCACAAAGGCGATATTCTGCTGGTGCACTTCCGGCCCGATTTTCCCGCCATCAACCAGGTTGAACTCGACTTCGCCAAAACCGAGCTGTTCGAATATCTTATCCCCACCAGTTCCTACGTTTCTGTAGTCGAACTCGGCCTCTACGAGTCCACCCAAAAAATCTACAACGAATTGATGGAAGCAGGCGTTGTCCCGCACTCAGAAGCCTGGACCGCCGGCATTGAAGAGAAGCTGAACATGCAGCGCAACGCCATGGCTCCGCGCCTGTTCCCTGAAGTTCCCGAAGCCCGCTACATCTGTTTCTACCCCATGGACCGGCGCCGCGGCGAGGATCACAACTGGTACATGCAACCGCTTCCGGAACGAGCGAAAATGATGCACCTGCACGGCATGGTTGGCCGCCGCTACGCCGGTGTTGTGCGCCAGATCATTACCGGCTCAGTGGGCCTTGACGATTGGGAATGGGGCGTGACGCTTTTCGCCGCCGATCCGCTGGTTTTCAAAAAGCTGATCTACGAAATGCGCTTCGATGAAGTGAGCGCCGTTTACGCTGAGTTCGGAGAATTTTTTGTCGGACTGCGCTATCACGCTGCAGACCTCGAAAAATTGTTCTAACGTAGTTGATTGTGGTATTTCTATTCGTTCTAATTGTTGGGCTCGCCGGTTGGATTATCTTCCTCGCCAGTCGAATTACCAACCTGGAAAACCGCGTCAACGAACTGGCCGTCCGGCCCGCGCCGGAAGCCCCGCCGAACCATCAGCCAATTCAGCAGGAACAGGAACTAATCAGGCCGGTTCCGTTGCCCCCGCCTCTGCCCCCGGTACAGCAGTTACCGGCAGAAGTACCGGAAGTTTCCGCCCCTCCTCCGATTGCAATTCCTCGGAAAGAACCTCACCCGGCCGCAGTTCACGAATCGGCCTCGCTGGAAGTCGCCATCGGCCGCAGTTGGCTCAGCAAACTGGGCATCATCAGCCTGCTTGTCGGCCTTTCGCTGTTCCTCATCAATAACCTCACCAGCCACGGCCCATGGGGGAAAGCAATCACCGCTTTTGGATGCAGCCTCATTCTACTGGCGACGGGTTGGTGGTTTGAACGCGGCGACCGCCCCAAAGCGCTGGCCTGGGCAATGCTTGGTGGTGGCTGGGCTGGGATCTATTTCACTACCTTCGCCATTTACGGCGTACCGCAAGTGAAGCTTATCGACTCGCCATTTATTGCCATTGTGCTGCTTGTGCTGGTTGCGCTTGGCATGGTCATCCACTCGCTACGCTACAATTCGCAAACCCTCACCGCAGTTGCTTTCTGTGCCGCTTTCGCTGCGTTTGAAGTAGCTCCGCTCGATTTTTTCAGCGCCGCCGCCAGCATCCCGTTGCTGTGCTATTTATTGTTCCTCGCCTGGAAAAAGGATTGGCAGATTCTGGCTTCCAGCGGAATCATTTTCGTTTATCTTTCGGCCTCACTCAATTTCCATGGCTCCGATTCTATTCGCTATGCCTACTTCTGGGGCCAACCCTTTATCTGGATCTATTGGCTGTTGATTGAAGCCTACGACCTGCTGCGCTATGACGAAAACCGGCCCATTTTCCCTACAAATGCCTGTGGTTTGTTGATGGCCACGCTTTTTACCAGCTCATGGACCGAAAACATGAAGCCCGATACGTTTATCGCTCTTGCATCGGCCGCGTTTCTGAGCAGCGCTATTTTGCGCTACAAGTTGCAGCATCGCTCAAACGAAGGTGGTGTCGAAGCTGTCTCACCCGGTGGTTTTATCGTCAGCATGGTTGTATCCGCCGTGCTCACCTCAATAGGCATCGGCATTCACTTCCATGGAGACATGCGCATTTTCGCCTGGGCCGTTCATGCGCAAACCATCGTGTTCGCCGGCTGGCAATTGCGTAATCAGTTTTTGTCCGCCCTTGGGGGCCTGCTGTTTCTGCCTCCTATTATGGTGGTGCTGGATAATCCCGATGCGAAGAAGATAAATTATCCTGGAGCTGTTTTGGCCGCCGTACTCTATGCCAATCGTTTCGCCTTGAAACTGTGGCAACCGTTCAGCTATGCCGCTTCGCTTCTGGCATGCGTCGTCATTATTGAAGCCACGCCATCCGCCTACATCCCCCTGGCATTAACCGTTGCTGCGGCTTGCGCCGGTTTGGCTGCACGCCAATTCGCGCTTATTGAACTACTCATCCAAAGTGGCGGATTTGCAGCAGCCAGCATACTGCTTGCCATGGCCGCGCCACCACAAATTAACTATTGGATTACACTCGCCGTACCCGCCGCGATTTACGCCGCTGCCGCCTTGGCATCCCAAAATCAGCCAATTCCGCGCCAAGCCGCTGCGGCAGCCGCAAATTACTTCTGCGCCTTTTTCCTACACCACGTTTTGGCTGAACCTTGGGTTGCTGCCGGATGGGCGGCGCAAATGCTGCTTGTCTGGGCCATCGGTGTACGTGCGCAATTGCTGGCCCATCGCCTGCAAAGCATCCCTCTGGCACTGGCAACGCTGGTCTATATGCTGGACAAAGCGCAGGCCACTCAGCCGCAAAACCTGCTTCGCCTCCTCGTGCTTGCCTGCTTCCTCGGGCTTGGGCTGATGCGTCCGCTGCTGAAAGATATCTACACCGTCGCCATCCGAAACGCAGGCATGCTGATCGGCGTGATCATGCTCACAAGCCTCGTGACAGATCAAGTTTCGCCAGCAAACTACACCATGGCATGGGCTTTGGAAGCTGCCGGGCTGATTGCCCTTGGTATGCCTTTCGCCAGTCGCGTCCTGCGCTGGTCCGGTCTGGCAGTGTTCGCGCTTTGTTTGGGCCGTGTCATATTTATTGATCTTCCGGCGCGCGATTCTACCGGACGCATTCTAACCTTCCTCGCCCTGGGCGTAATGCTGCTTGGCGTAAGCTGGGCGTACACTCAGTTTGGAGATAAAATAAAAGCCTACTTGAAGGAGCCCGATTCGCAATGACAACTCGCAGAATGTTCCTCGCCTCAGCAGCAGCCGCTTTGCCGGCAGCCGCCGCAAAGTTTTCCAAACCTCTGGGCGTGCAGCTTTACACTGTGCGCAGCGTTTACCCCACGGGGGAGCGCGCCACCATTGAGGCAATTGCCAAAATCGGCTACAAAGAAGTGGAGACGGTCCACGCCACGTTAACCAGTGCCCTTCCTTTTCTCAAAGAATTTGGGCTCAAACCGGTCAGCGGCCACTATGAAACCAGCTTCGTCACCGGGAATTGGGACGCTTGGAAAGGCGCTTTTCCTAAAGGTAAGCCAGCCGATATGGACTGGAAGAAATTGTGCGATGTTGCCGCCAAGGCTGGCCAGAAATATATGGTAATCCCCTATGTGCAGCCAGGGGAGCGCGGTAAAACCCTGGATTTCTACAAGAACTTTGCAGACCAGTTGAACACAGCAGGTGCCGCCACCAAGGCCGCCGGCATGCAACTGGCCTATCACCACCATGCGTTTGAATTTGGGGAAATTGAAGGTAGGCGCATCATCGACCTGCTGATGGAAAAGACCGATCCGAAGCTGATGTCGCTGGAAATGGATGTTTTCTGGGTTGCCATTGCGGGCGAGGATCCAGTGAAAATGCTTAACAAGTGGAAAGGCCGAGTGGCGTTGATGCACTTAAAGGACCGGGATCCGTCCGCCCCAACGCAGTTTGCAGAAGGCGTTCCACCCAAATCGTTCAAAGAAGTAGGCACGGGCACACTGGATTTCAAGGCGATTTTGCAGACAGCGCAGAAAACCGGAGTGAAGCATTACTTTGTGGAACAGGATCAGACGCCGGGCAACCCGATCGACAGCATCCGCACCAGCTACGAAAAGCTTCGGGCGATGGATGTTTAGTAGCTCGTATAATTAGTACAAAACACCGCTCCCTTGCGGTCATGGCTCGGTAACTAAGCTGATTGTTATCAGTAAGTTACCGCGCCGTGACCGCAAGGGAGTCGGGCGTACTGGAACAACCGGGGATTTCAAGGCAATTTTGAAAACAGCGCAGAAAACCGGAGTGAAGCATTACTTCGTGGAACAAGATCAGACGCAGGGCAACCCGATCGACAGCATCCGCACCAGCTACGAAAAGCTTCGGGCCATGGATGTTTAGTAGCTCGTATAATTAGCACAAAACACCGCTCCCTTGCGGTCAAGGCTCGGTAACTAAGCTGCGTGTTCACAGTAAGTTACCGAGCCGCAATCCCGCCTATTCTTCTGGTAAAAACCGTCGAATCCCAAAATCGTAGACTGCCGATCCAATTAGTCCCCCCAAAATCGGACCAATGATCGGTATCCAGAAGACACCTGACCCGTCGGTAAGACCGTTGTTCTTAAACCCCGCAAGCGCTGTGAACAGCCTTGGTCCAAAATCCCGGGCAGGATTAATTGCATAGCCGTGCATTCCGCCCATACTCATTCCAATTGCCACCACGATTAAACCCACCACAATCGGAGCCATATTTACTCCAGGTGTTTGGTTCCGTTCATCGGTAACCGCCAAAATCAGAAACATTAAGAGCGCTGTGCCCAGAACCTGATCGACAAATCCAGCCGCAGGTTGCGCCGGAAAGGTAGGGAAGGTCCCAAATACCCCAGCCGTCTTTTCCAAACCCGGATCAAACTTCAGAAAAGCTGGCTGGTAGTTGGCATACACGAGTGCTGCGCCCAAAAAAGCGCCAGCCACCTGAGCTCCTATATAAGGAAGCACCTTGCCCCAGGAAAAACCGCGAAACACGGCCAGGGAAATGGTTACTGCGGGGTTTAAGTGGGCGCCGCTTATCTTGCCAGCCACATAAACGCCCATGGCAACAGCCAAACCCCATGCGATTGTGATGTTTGTAAACCCACCATTGACGATTTCGCCCGGCGTACCGTTCCCAAACAGGGTCACCATGGCCACAACTCCTAAGCCAATGGTTATCAAAACGGCTGTCCCCAGGAATTCAGCCATTACTTCACCTAAAAGTGTTTTTGCTTGCATAGCTTGAAAAGTCTATCAGATATGGGCAAGCAGGCGCACGTCAAATTCCACCCCAGATTTGAAGGTATGGCATTGGTATCGATATTCCATATCAACTCAGGGCGGGAAGTAGTACTCGAATCTTTGGTAATAGTCCTCAAGTGCATGGGAGCTACTAAAAATAAAAATAATCGATTCAATGCTGGTACTAAGAGTCCCAAACGAAATTGGTACCGTCGTACTAGTGTGCGGCTAAACTGATTCTATTTAATATCAATACTTTACGGCTATTCCATCTGCCACCGACGGCTAAGTGAACCACGATGGAGGCTTAGAAGTACTGGATAGGGCAAACTCTCAGGAAAACATTTGATTTACTTTAGTCTTGACTGAAGCTAGGACAGAAGTTATAGTAATGGAGTACCGGTCAGCTGAACGATTGAAACGGGTGCAAATACGTTAACTTCAATCAGCGATCGGGAGAATATATTCGGAGGATGATTAATCGCATGAAAAAGTTTTTACTCGCAGCAGCATTTGGTGTGCTCGGTAGCTCATTGTCTTTTGGCGCAGCTTGCGCCAGCGGTAATAGCTATAACGCAGCAGTAGGATTGGGAGTTGGCGGCTGTACCTTTACAGACAATGGCAACACCTGGCTCATCAACAATTTCCAAACCTTGAATTCAACTTCATCAGGTTATGGTGCCAATGAAACCGCAACTCAGATTGGACTCGATTTGAAAGTGAACTTCATCGGTGTTTCCGGTGGTATCTCGGGTGTCGACGGTGTGTATCTCGCAGCTGACGCACTCAAGTCGGGTGTATTTGTTCAATTCACCTACACCCCAACCGTGCAAAACAGCCTCGTTCCTGCCCTGGCAGCAAACCAGTTCATAGCAACAACGGGACCTGGTCTTTCACAACAGGCTTCGTTCCAGACTTCGTTCAGCTTCCTGGGCGTTCAGACTGCACCAGCTTTCACAACCGTTTTCGGTGTCATTGACGGTTACAGAAATTATCTTTGCACCAACGGCTTAGGTTTCAATAATTGCGCCATCGGCGGCGCAGGTAACACCACTGTCAACAGCGGCGATGGTGCCAGCTTGACCAAGAACTACACTGGGGGCACAGTAGGTAGCTTGACCCCTACTGATTCCGCTACATTTGATGCACGCTACCAGAGTGCAGCAAACAGCGGCTTCTACGCAATTACCGACAACTTCCAACTGCGTCCAGGTTCAGTTCCTAACGGCGGTACCTCGGCTGATACTTCAACCTCAACCATCAACTTCTACGGCAATGGTCAGTACATCACTCTCCCAAGCAGCGGCATTCCTGAGCCAATGACGATGGGTTTGATGGGTGCTGGTCTTCTGGCTCTCGGTTTGATGCGTCGTTTTCGCGCTTAATCGGTTCTGATTAAGCTGTTTCGTTCTGTCTAGTTTTAAGATAAAGCTCCGGTACGATGCCGGAGCTTTTTCCTTTTGATCCCAGTACGTTTCGCCCCCATAGCCTTCCCGCAGTACTAGTGCAAAGTGTCTGCCCATTCCCTTCGAGTTGCTTGTTTCCCCCTTAAAATCTAATAGTTAGCTATCGGTACCCCATCTGTGCAAGAGTCGTCTGAATTGGGTCTTAAGGCACGCTCCATCCCCCAAATCACGATTATGCCGGTTTAGTAAGGTACAGTTCTGAAGGTCTATAGGCTGTACAAGAGTTCTAAGTAAACTCAGTTCCAAGGAAACGGAAAAAACCTTATGAACAAATTACTTCTTACACTCGGTCTGACAGCAATGGGAGCGGTGTTGTCCAACGCCGCGACTTGCACACCAACAACCCTAGACACCCTCACCCCACTTGGAACAACTTGCTCCTTCACCGACCAGGGCATTACCTGGACGTTGGGCAATTTTAGTTTCAACGGGTCCAATGCCATCGGCTATCCCGGCGGCGCACAGGCACTTGCCACTGACATTAATGTCAGCTTCTTGCCGATCTCCACTTTCGCCTACACCGGTTTGACGTTGCCCGGCGACATTGCAGGCGTTTTTGTGAAGTTCGAATACTCAACAACTGCAGCCAACAACTTCTTCGTTGCCACGCAACGAAGAGCCGGTGCCTCAGAACAGTCTGCCTTCGAGGTTAGCTACAACTTTACGGGCGCTCCGGCCAATGCATTTACCAACATCTTTGGTATTGTCGATGGCTTGTCCATTAAAGCTTGCGATACTTTGACTGGCTCAATTTGCACCACCGACAATGGCACCAACACTGGTGGCGGCGTCAGTGTGACTAAGAACTACAGCAATGGCGGTCCAATCACCAGCCTCGTACCCAACCAGAAGCGCGACTTCGACCTTCACATTGATACCGGCACTTTGACTCCTGGCCAATACTACACAGTTTTGGACAACTATCAGATGAATCCCGGCACGAACTCCCCCTTCATAACGTCTTCCATCAACTACTTCGGTAACGGCCAGTATGTAAATACCACGCCAGAACCGATGACGATGGGCATGATGGGTGCGGGCCTGCTCGCACTCGGATTGCTTCGCCGTAAGAGCGCATAATTTGTTCTTAGGGTTGTAAAGCGAGAGGCCCGGGAGAAAACTCCTGGGCCTTTTTGTTGTTTGCGGCAAACCGCTTACTAACCGTGCGCGGCTCGGTAGCGGTGGTTTGGGTATGTAAATACCGCGCCAGAACCGATGGCGATGGGCGCTTCGCCGCAAGAGCGCAACCGAACCAATTCTACCGAGCCGCGCAAGTTAGTAAGCGGTTTGCTGCTTGCACTCGGAATGCTTCGCCGGTTGTAAAAGCCTTTTTGTTGTTTGCGGCAAACCGCTTACTAACGTGCGCGGCTCGGTAGCGGTGGTTCGGGTCTGTAAATACCGCGCCAGAACCGATGACGATGGGTGCTGTTGGCGATCATCCGAAAACGTAGTTTTCCGAACTTCTCGCCGGAAGGTGGGGTCAACATCATCCCGCGCCGTAGGCGCGAATCATCGTTCAATCATCCCGGAACCCGTGTATGTTGATTGGATGAGGAAGGCTCACGATCACATCGAAGGTCTGCGTCCGAGGCAGTGCGCCGAGCCGGGTTGCGGCGCACTGTTTGCCGTCTGCGCCAGTTGCGACCGAGGCCAGCGCTACTGCAGCGAGCAATGTAGAGAGCGCCAGCGTCGCAGGCAGGTTCGCGCGGCGGGCAAGCGCTATCAAGCAGGTGAGCCTGGGCGTCGGGCTCATTGTCGGAGGCAGCTTGCCTACCGCGAGCGTCAAAACGAGGTGCCCGTGACGCATCAACCTGTGGCAACGATCACGACGCCGGCAAAACCGGAGGTTCGTACCTTGACTCAATGCGCCGTGTGCGGCCAATCGAACCGCTGGACCAACCCCTTCTACCGCCTCTTGCCTCGCCACAGGCGGCAACATCGGTCGGCGCGTGTCCAAATTCCTACGTTTTCAGATGATCGCTAACAGCCGAGCGGTTGGTTGCCTCGATCCGCGCCAAAGGCGCGCGTTTGGCCGTGCCCGGCGTGGTCGATTTCACCGACTTCGCGAAAGCTACCGATGCGGTAACCCGTATCGTACTGGAGTCGGTGCAGGAACTGTTGCTCAAGTTGGCTCTGCAAATAGCCCGTGACGACTATGAAACCCGCCGTGAACGTCAACGCCAAGGCGTGCAGCTCGCCAAGACCGCCCACAAATATGCTGGGCGTATCCCCGACACGGCGACGCACGAGCGCATCGTTGCGCTGCGTCGTACCGGCTTGACCATCAAGCGCACGGCCGAACTGGCGGGCTGCAGTACAAGCCAGGTCAAACGAGTATGGGCGCTCCAACTTCAACAAGCTGCCGTCTAACCCCCGTTGGCTTTCCCCACTACCGCACCACCCGATATCCCCTGTCTAGAGGATGTCCAAATCGGCCATGGCTGGCCATGCAGGCTGGGAACGACGCAACGATGACCAACAAAAATAAGCTGCTCAGTGTCCTATCCGATGCCGAGCAGGAAGCGCTG
>JBBRJC010000093.1:0-9714 GCA_038220135.1 Bryobacterales bacterium
CGAATCATAAGTGCGATGATAGCAATCATGTTCTCGCCCCGTCTCGCCTGGGCACATCGCGGCGAACTGCTCGACCTTACACAGTCCAACCCAACGCACGCGGGCATCGCCTATCCGCCGAACATCCTTGAAGCATTCACCGATCCGCGAGGGCTTGGCAGCGCGCGAACACTACTCGATAAATGCGAGATTGATGCGAATCAGAAGTGCGATGATAGCAATCATGTTCTCGTCCCGTCTCGCCTGGGAGACTCAACGCAACTCACTGACTGAAGCTGTGGCGGCACACCGCGACCCACTGATCGACCTTACACAGCCCAACCCAACACAGGCGGGCATCGTCTATCCGCCGAACCTGCTTGAAGCCTTTACCGATCCGCGGGCCATGGAATATGATCCCGATCCGCGAGGGCTTGGCAGTGCGCGGACACTGCTAGCAGAGCGCTACAGTGTCGCGCCTGAACGCGTCATGATCACTGCCTCCACCAGCGAAGCCTACTCCTGGCTCTTCAAGCTGCTCTGCAATCCGGGCGACGAAGTGCTGGTCCCTCGGCCCTCCTACCCGTTGTTCGATTTCCTCGCCGCCCTTGAATCTGTCACCATCAGGCAATACCCATTGCGCTATCACGAAGGCTGGTGGATCGACCTGGATGAGCTGGAACGCAGCATCACTCCACGGACTCGCGCCGTGCTGTTGGTGAACCCCAACAACCCAACAGGGTCGTACATCAAGCAAGACGAATTGGCGCGGCTGAACACAATTTGCGCTACACATAACCTCGCGATTATTTCCGACGAAGTTTTCTCGGGCTACCAACTCATCAACGATCCTTCGCAGGTTCCCACTCTGCTCAAAAACACCGGCGTGCTCACCTTCTGCCTCAACGGGCTTTCAAAGCTTATTGGGCTGCCCCAGATGAAGCTTGGCTGGCTCATCGCCGGTGGACCGCGCAGCGAAGAGGCACTCAACAAACTGGAGTTTATTGCCGACACGTACCTTTCCGTAGGCACACCTGTGCAATACGCGTTGCCACGCCTGCTGGCACTTGAGCAGGACATTCAGACACAGATCCGCACGCGAGCAAGAGCGAACCTCGCCGGGCTTCGGCAAAGCGGCTTAAGTCTGCTTCGCGTTGAGGGCGGCTGGTACGCAACGATCATCGCGCCGCGCACACGCACCGAAGAAGCCTGGACGCTGCAGCTGCTGAGCACCCACGGCGTTCTAGTTCAACCGGGCCATTTTTATGATTTCGAAACCGAGGCGTTTCTGGTGGTAAGCCTGCTAACTGAACCCGGCGCATTCCAGGAAGGAACGCGCCGGATTGCCAGCGAAATTACTGTTTGATTAACGTGCCATCACGCCTGCGCACTTCGCCCCAACCGCCATTCAAATCCTTCCTCTCGCCCCGTTCGCCGTAGCCGAACGGATATTTCTTCGCGGCCTTCTCATCGACTTCAATACCCCAGCCCGGCTTTTCCGTTGCATAGAGGAAGCCATTCTTCATTTCAGGGCAACCATCAAATACTTCGCGCACCTGCGCATTGAACGACGAATATTCCTGAATACCGAAGTTGTAGCTTACGAGATCGAGCGCCAGATTTGCCGCGTGACCGATCGGGCTCACGTCCCCTGGGCCATGCCATGCGGTCTTCACGCCATGAATTTCACCCATGATGGCAATCTTGCGGCAAGGCGTCAGACCACCGGCTTGCGAAACGTGAACGCGAATATAATCGATCAATTTTTCGGTAATCAGTGGAGACCATTCGTGCGGAGAATTGAACAATTCGCCCATCGCCATGGGTGTCGCGCACTGCTGCCGAATCAGACGGAACCAATGAATATCTTCAGGCGACAAAACATCTTCGAGGAAGAACAGTTTGAACTGCTCTACGTCCTTTGAAAACTGAAGGGCTTGCGTGGGGGAAACGCGCTCGTGCACATCGTGGAGCAATTCCACTTCGTCGCCCAGTTCCTTGCGGCAAGTCTCAAACAATTTCAAGGCACGGCGTATGTAATCGCGTGGCTCAAATACTGGGCCTTTATGCAGCGACATCACCTTCACATCGTTCTTGCCCGCGCCGCCGTAACCAGCCTGGCCGGGAACGCCAACCTGCACGCGAATGTGGCGGAAGCCTTGCGCCATGTAGCGGCGTACGCTTTCGATCACCTGGGGGAAATCTTCGCCGGAGGCATGGCCGTAGCAATCAGCTGCTTCGCGCATTTTGCCGCCCAGCAATTGATACACGGGCATGCCAGCCTGACGGCCCTTAATATCCCAAAGCGCCTGATCGACACCGCTGATTGCATTGTTTAGAACTGGCCCGTTGCGCCAGTAGGAAGAGTTGTAGCAAGCCTGCCAAATATCGTCGATGCGGTCAGCCGGCTTGCCGATTAGAAAAGGCTTCAAATATTTTTCAACCGCAGGAACAACAAGATCGGCGCGCTGTGTAAACGTCGCGCAGCCGTAGCCGTAGAGGCCATCCTGATCGGTTAGAATCTTCACAACAGGAAGGCGCAAACCGCCCGGTGCAGTAGCAATCACCTGCACGTCCTTGATCTTTGGCGAAGCCATACCGCGTGATGCGCGATCGACCTTTTCCTGTGCCACCAACTGCCGCGCTGCAAGGGCACTAACCCCGGCTGCAGCAAATAAATCCCGTCTCCTCATGACTTCTTCTCCTCAACCATTTTCTTCAAAGACTCCACCTGCTTATTGATCCTTCCCTGCCGTTGCATTAAGCTGACGGCGTAGATCGCGATGACGACCCAGGCGATCGAGAAGCCATAAAACATGTAGGTAAAATTTCGTTGATCCATTGTGTCAAAGTTCTCCTCGTTATGCAGCGTGTGCCCAGCGGCGCATGGCGTCCAACTCGCGCAGCGCGCGTTCCTGATGAACTCGAATTACAACCAAAATCAAAGCTAACATCAGCAACGGAATCCAATTCTGATAGATCATCGATTCAATCGCGGGGTCGGTCTTACCATTGGCACCACGAATACTCAGCACGGGGCCAGGATGTTGTGTGCGCCACCAGGTGATGGCCTTCCAGGTGATGGTTACGCTGACAAAAGCGAAGATGTTCACAACAGCCGTGATTTTGGCGCGTTCGCTGGGATCATCAACCGCCTGGCGCAACATCAAATAACCGAAGTAGACCAGCCAACAAATAAGCGCCCAGGTAAGGCGCGGATCCCAGGCCCACCAAATGCCCCAAATAATGCGGCCCCAGATCATGCCGGTAATTAAGTTCACGGCGGCGAATGCAAGGCCAACTTCGGTGGCGGCCATGGCCAGGGCATCGGCTTTCAAATCCGATTTCCAAAGCGAGTATCCGCTGGCGCACATGGATACGATGTAGCAAATGCCAGCGGTGAAGAAGGCCGGGATATGGAAGAACATGATGCGGTAAATTGCACCCTGATCCGCCTCGTCGGGCAACTGCAGAAGCATGACGTAGAGGTTGCGTACCAGCAAGGCTGCGGCAAGCGCACCGACCCCGGTCAATATTTTTTCGCGCATAGTTTTATCTCACCAAAACGAAGTCTACCAGCGCCAGTGATAGCGAGGTAAAAATGATATCAAAACCAATCAGAAGTTTAAGCCAAACCAACTCATCACCGGCAACCGGTTCGTTCATCAGCACTAGAGTCGTCAACCGGATGGCAGCCATCAACGCGGGCAACAGCATGGGATAAAGCAGCATCGGCAGCATGAGTTCACGCAGGCGCAAATTCACCGTAAGTGCGCCGAACAGCGTACCCACAACGCTGAGAGCCCAAGTGGTTAACACCAGCACCAGGGCCAGCCACCCGGGCTGATTCCACCAAACGATGTTGTAGAAAATACCGAACACGGGCAGGCTGATCAACTCAATCAAAATCAGCAACACAAAGCTGGCCCAAACTTTGCCCAAAAAAATTGCGGCACCGGGCACTGGCGAAGAGATCAGCACTTCCAGACAATCGTTGGGCAACTCCCGTGCAAACGTCCGGTTCACTATCAGTGCGCCGGCAAACATAAACACCAGCCACAACAAGCCGCCACCAAACTCGCGTGTCGAATCCGAGGCCGGATCAAATGCAAAGCTGAACAGCAGCAGAATGACAATTGCGAACGCGCCGGAAGCGTTCAACGCTTCCTTTGTCCGCCATTCTGAGCGCAAATCTTTCGCGGCAATGGCCATGCTCAGCTTCAAGAAGCGTATCAAGCTTCACCGCCGTAGTCGCGGTAAATTGCAGACGGATCATGCACCATGGCATCGGTTCTGGGCCCCCGATAGGAGATCTGCCCGCGGCGCAACAACACCACGTCAGAAGCCAACTCCAGCGCCTCTTTCAATTGATGGGTGGACAGCACAATTGTCGCCCCACGCGCTTTGGCTTCGCGCATCAAATCCTGCAACAACGCAATCGCCCGGTCATCGAGCGACGTAAAAGGCTCGTCCAGCAGCAGCATTTCCGGCTCATGCTGAAACACTCGAGCCAGCGCCAGGCGCTGCCGCATGCCACGTGAAAATTCACGGACAGGCGATTCCGCCACATGCAACAAATTCACCCGTTCGAGCCATTTTGCCGCCGTTTTATTGGCATCGGGCAGTTCGTACAATTGCGCAAAAAGCCGAAGATTCTCTTCGGCTGAAAGCTCATCATAAATCCCAATATTGTGGCCCAGGTATGCGGCCCGGCGCCTATCGGGCAACTTCACTGCGCCTGTACTGGCACTGGAAAGGCCGGCTAGGATTCGCAGCAAGGTGGTTTTCCCTGCCCCGTTGCGGCCCAGCAGCGCAAGACAATTACCACTCTCCAGCGTGAAGTTGACTTCACGCAAAGCCGGAAAATCCCCGAAATATTTCCAGACGTTTTCTACCGAAACCGCGGACATGTCTCTACGCTTTCTTTTGCAACAGGCGCACAAAGCTGAGCGCCAAGATTGCACCTGCCAAGCCAAATACGTAATACTTTCGCTCTGTTATTCGCGCGGGCGAGGTTTCAATTTCCGGCCTGTCTTCCTGATTAGTGGAAGCGCCTTGCAAATCACCAGTGCCGTTCAAATCAACGCTGTACTTGTCAGCAGTAATAGAAAAAATACTGGCCTGGGTTGTCGGTTCCTGCCCACGGGTTTCAATGCCTTCACCTTTCACTTCCACACCGGCCGGGATGGCCATCATTGTACTTTCCGATTTTTCTAAAATGTGGCCGGCAAATTTACCGGGAGATTTGAACTCTATCTTGTAGGAAATATCGATGCGGGATTCACCGGGCTTGATCGGAAAATCGACCTTCATCACGCCGGGTTCGTTCGTCTTTTCTGCGGCGCGGCGGATGGGCAGCCCTTGCGGCGCCGTGGCATTTACTTCGACATTGCCACGGGTGCCAGCGGGAATTTCAAAGCGTAAATTGCCACGCTCAGCATCGTTCCAGGTGGTCTTGCCATCGTTCTTATAAAAATAAGATTCGCGAACTGAAAGCTCGGTCGCACTGGGTTCGAGCAGCACCATGTGTTGGACTACTTTGACGGAACCACGTTGCTTGGTGCCATTAAAAACATCCAAAGCCAAGCCGCTGGAGGGCATGCCTGGGGGCAGCATTTTGTTGTAGACCACACCGTCAAACGCGGTCTGAACCAGGTGCGGTCCGCCGGTGGTGGGTTGATCAATTTTGAACTTTCCAGCTGCGTCGGTTTTCACACTTTCAAGGGATTCAGGTCCGTCTTTGGTCACCTTGTATAGAGTCACGGTGGCTTGGGGCTGGGGCTTGCCGGTGGTCTGGTTCGTCACTATGCCATCGACGGCGAATAGCGGCAGAGTTAGACAGAGCAGAGATAAAATTCGGATTGCTGAGGACGGCTGGAGCAACCGCTCCCTCACGGTCGCGGCTCGGTAGGGTTTACGTTGGTAGGAGCTTGCGTTGGCCGGGGAGAGAACGGGCGAGTTGTCGCGTGATGAGTTAACGCGTGAGGGCGAAAGAACGGGCGAGCTGTCGCGTTGTGAGTTAGCGCGCGAGAAAGCGGTTTTGACAACTTTCAACGGTATTTTCATAACGAGCTTTAAACCTCCATCGCTTTGCCGCATTGGCCGCAGAATTTCAACTTCTCTTTGAACTTTGCACCGCAACTGGGGCATGTATTAACAGCCTTCTTCGCCTGCGGGGCTCTCATCTGAACCGTAACGCCAAGCTCCTGCTTCAACTGATCAGTTTCTGAAAGAATGCGAGCCAGTTCCGACTGCAGATCTTTCTTGCTTCGCGCATAATCCTCGTCGGAAAGCTTTCCCAGACGGAACTCAAATTGCAGATCGCGCAGGTTCTCATACACACGCGCTTTGGCGTCATCCAAATGATGGAACGGATTCACCGGCTCTGGAGCCGGGAGGTCGATTGGTCGAATCAAAACGGTGTACAGTATGACACCGATCACAATGAAAGCGGCAACGGCGGTAAGCATCAGTCGAGCTTCTCAATTTCCTTTTCTGCCATTGCCTGGTAGCGGTCAGCCACAACAGGGGCAGTCACATTCACCGGCACTAGTTTCCGGCTGCGTTGAATAAACCAGTAAATAGCCGTCAACCCAAGGCCAATCATTACAAAGGGCATAATTAAAGCCATGGCATTGAAGCCCGTCGATGGCGGTTCCGACAAGGCCTTTAATCCTACTTCGTTCACAATCGTGTCGATAATGGCTTCGTCAGACTGCCCCTTTGCGAGCAGCGACGCAATCTGTTCGCGCTTTGGTGCCGTGTAATGGCAACCCATCATGTCGCACGTGCCCACGGTATTTTTGCACGCGCCGCACAAACACGCAAGCTTTTCGCCGACGCGCCGCACGGCCGGCGAGACCATTGAATCCTGTGCCATGGCCACTACGGCCAGCAACAGCAGAATGCTATTTTTCCACTTGCGAAGCATGCTTCTCCACTACGCCGACAACTTGTGTGCGTGCGTATTCCAATCTGACTTTGCTTGGTACCAGACAAACGATCGTGCCCGCGAACATGACCCAGAAGCCGATCCAAATCCAGCTTACAAGCGGGAATACGTAGGCCTGAATCACTGCCTTCTTACCGTCTTCGGAAACATTGGCAAAGTTCATGTACAGATCTTCGTTCAATTTGCGCACGATTCCGACGGAGTGATAGGGCTCGTTCTGAGCCTTGAATACGCGACCCTCGGGCTCTAGAATTGCATAGGGCTTGCCATCAACCGTGGCGGCGATGGTGGCCCGGCGCCAGACGTAGTTGTCATTTTCGCCGAAGGTGATATTGTTCAACGTCAGTTCATAGCGGCCAATGGTCATCTTCTGCCCTTCGCCAATTTCAGCCGTCAAATCCTTATTGAAGGCCGCACCAGCGAAGCCTATAAAACAGAGCACCACTCCGATATGAATCAGATAACCGCCATATCGGCGAGTGTTGCGATGGGTGAGTTCAATCATCGCCGGAATCAATCCAATTTTGTCCTTGCCGGAAATGGCACGGCCACCTTTGTAGAATTCCGTGCTGATGCTGATTGTCACAAACATGCAAAGGCCGAAGCAGAGGACTGCATAAACGTGATGCATACCGGCCGCAACCAGGGCGACCATCAGCACAACGCCACCGATTGTGGGCCAGTAGAAGGCGCGGCGCAAACTTTCAAATGTGCTGCGACGCCAGGCGATGAGCGGCCCGATGCCGGTGAGGAACATGAGGAACAATCCGATGGGGATATTCACGCGGTTGAAGAACGGTGCGTCTACGGAAATCTTTTCGCCGGTGACGGCTTCAGAAATCACAGGGAACATTGTGCCCCATAAAATTGCGAAGCAACTGGCGAGCAGGATCAGATTATTGAACAGGAAGCTGGACTCACGGCTAATCACACTTTCCAGTTGCGTTTCGGACTTGAGGAATTCCAAGCGGTCCAGAATGAGCCAGGTTACTGCAACAATTCCGGCTGCTAGGAAGGTGACAAAGTATGGGCCTACCGGCGATTGCGCGAACGCGTGGACGGAAGCCACGATGCCTGAGCGAGTGAGAAATGTACCGAAGATAGATAGGAAGAACGTCGCGGAAACGAGCACGATGTTCCAGATCTTCATCATGCCTTTCTTTTCCTGCATCATTACGGAGTGAAGGAATGCAGTAGAAGTTAGCCATGGCAGAAAGCTTGCGTTCTCTACCGGATCCCAAACCCAGTAACCGCCCCAGCCAAGCACAGCATAGGACCAACCAGCGCCCAGCGTAATGCCGGCAGTCTGGAACAGCCAGGTGACAATTGCCCAGCGGCGTGTGGTGTGAATCCAGGTATCGCCGGGCTGTTTGGTGATGAGCGAGCCAATGGCAAAAGCGAAGGGAACAACAAAGCCGACGTAGCCCAGGTAGAGCGTTGGCGGGTGGATAACCATGGTCCAATATTGCAGGAGCGGGTTCAGACCCTTGCCATCAGGAATCGACGTTACGCCTTTGCCGACTGTGAGCACTTCAAACGGATTGGCTGCAAAAACAATCAGGACAAGAAACAAAACCTGCGTAGTCATGAGGACCGCCGTCACATACGGCATGATCTTGTGGTGCCTGTTGCGGTTCTGCGTGATAACCACAAAAGCGTAACAGGCGAGGATGAAGTTCCACAGCAGCAGCGAGCCAGCCTGGCCGCCCCACCACGCGGCAAACTTGTACACTGCGGGCATCGCTTTGTTTGAGTATTGGGCGACATAGACGAGACGGAAATCGTCAGTTAAAAGGAAATAGACCAACAGGCCTGAAGCCAGGGTCACCAAACCCCAAACAGCTACGGCTGCCCGCTGTGCGCTTTTAATGAGGAACGGATTCTGCTTCCACGCCCCTGTTATTGATGCGATTACCGAATAGATCGCCAGGCACAAGCCCAGCAGGATCGAAAGCGCGCCTAGATTTTCCATCGAATCTCCTTCGCCAACGTTACGACTTGTTGATTAACTTTGCGGGATCAACACGCTGATATTGCCCGCCGGGCTTCACTTCATATTTTGAGGCACATTTGGCGGAAAGCTTATTGGCATGGAGCACACCGTCGGGGGTCAATTTCCCGTCTGCCAGTGCTTCCGCGCCATCTTTGAAAGTGTCGGGCAAAGGATCGTTGCCACTGTAAATCACCTGCAATTTCCGGTCGTTTTGCGTCAGAACGAAGCTCACTTCCTGGCCATTCCGTTTGATGGAGCCGGCAGCAACGTGCCCGCCGATGCGAAGCTTTTTGGTCTTCGCGGCGTTGTCCATTTTCTCGATTTCCTCGAGTGTCTTGAAATACGATTGCGTTTCCTGGATGCCACCGACGGCCAACCAAGCTAACGTTCCCACAACCACCGCACACAGGCTGCCGAACTTCACGTAATTATTCATGACTTCTCTCCGTATCTTCAGTATAGACGTTGGGGGTACTCCTAAGAGCGTCCTTTATTAATGTAAATTACTAAATTCCAGCATGATCAAGCTGCCAGGGCTAGGTTGGGTTCGTTTTCCAGACAGCATTGTTTGTACTTTTTGCCGGAGGCGCAGGGGCAGGGTTCGTTGCGGCCGACCTTTGGGGTGGGGCGGATGTAGGGTTCGCGGTAGGGGACTTGGATGTATTTGGGTTCGTTTTGTTCGAAGGTTGCGGGGGCGCGTTCCTGGAATTTGTTTGAAGGGCGGTTGGCCTTTAACTCTCTGAGGGCTTTGTAGAAATTGCGTTCGGCTCGCATGCGGTAGGTTTCGATG
>JBBRJC010000094.1:0-9641 GCA_038220135.1 Bryobacterales bacterium
CGTTGGGTGGATTGCTGACGCAGGCCGCGATTCTAAAGGTTACCGCCAATGGCAGCAGTACATCGCCAGTAGTGCGTGGAGCGTGGATTATGGATCGGCTAATGGGTGAGCCTCCACAACCGCCGCCGCCTGGAGTGCCTGCTGTGGAGCCCGATATTCGAGGGGCCAAAACCATTCGCGATTTGCTTGCGCTGCACACCAAATCGGCGACATGTGCAGGCTGCCATGCGAAGTTTGATCCGGTTGGGTTGGCCCTCGAGAATTTCGACGTTCTGGGCGCGTGGCGTACTCACTATAGGGGCCTGGAAAAGGGCGAGCGGGTCTCTGGTATTGATCGCGCCGGATACGATTTTTCTTACACGCTGGCGAACACTGTTGATGCCAGTGGCCAACTGGTGGACGGTAGAACCTTCAAAGATATTCGCGAGTTGAAAGCGTTGTTCGCTGCGAATCCACGGCAACTGGCTCGCAATTTATTGCAACAATTTACTGTTTATGGAACTGGCACGCCAGTGCGATTTTCTGATCGTGCAGAGATTGAAAAGATGCTCGATAGCTGTGCGGGTGGCGGGTACAGGGTCCGCGACCTGATGCTTGCTCTCGTTCAAAGTAAAGTGTTTCTCGGACCAGCCGGAAGTAGGTGACCCCAAATGCAATCTCCATATATTTCTACCTCGTCTCCTCTCGCTCGCCGTACGTTTTTGCGGGGCATGGGCGTGGCTCTTGCGCTTCCGGTTTTGGAGTGCATGACGCCTGCTTTCGCGCAGGCTGCCGTTGCGCCGCCACGACGGATGCTGATCATCGCAAACAACATCGGTGTGTTGCCGAAGCTATTTTTTCCCAGTACTGCCGGGCGCGATTACGAGCCGTCACCTTACTTGTCCACCCTCGCTGATTTTCGCAAAGACTTCACCGTGTTCAGTGGGCTTTCGCACCCTGGCGTGACCGGTGGACATAGCACAGACAACTGCTTTCTTACGGCCGCGCGCGGGGCTTTCAAGAGTGGCTTCCGCAACCAAATTTCCCTTGATCAATACGCGGCCGATAAGCTTGGCCAAGTTACGCGCTTTCCTACTTTGAACCTTGGGGTGAATGTTGACAAGGGCAACCGCAGCCTTTCGTGGACGCGCGATGGCGTGCTGCTACCGGCTGAAGACAGTGCCTCGAAATTGTTTGAGAAGATGTTTGTTCAAGGGGATCAGGCTTCAGTTTCAAAGCAACTGCACAACCTGGAAGTGCGGGGCAGTATCCTCGATACTTTGCTTGATGAGACCAAGCGTTTCAGCCGAACGCTAGGTACAGAAGACAAGGCGCGGTTGGGGCAATACTTGACCTCGGTTCGCGAAGTGGAGGAACGGCTGCAATCTGCGCGCGAATGGGAACTGCGGCCCAAGCCCACGACAACCGAACCAGCGCCCACGGATATTCAGGACAAAAAGCTGTTTTTCGATAAGTTTGATCTGATGCTTTCCATGGCGCAACTGGCATTCGAATCTGACAGCACGCGCATTGTCACGTTGATGCTGGATGCGTTTCTTACGCCGGCGTTTCAACTGCGGGATCAGAAGACTTCCACGGAGTCTTATCACAACCTGAGCCATCATGGCCAGGCGGTAGAGAAAGTGAAGCAATTGGAAGATGCAGATCGTCAACATATGGCGGTGCTGCAGCGGCTACTTCAGAAGCTGGCAGGCAAAGATGAAAATGGGCAGCGTTTGCTGGACCAGACTATGGTTCTTTACGGCAGCAATCTGGGCGACGCGAACGTGCATGACAATACCAATCTTCCGATCATTCTTGCTGGCGGTGGTTTCAAGCACGGCCAGCATATTGCCTTCAAACGCGATAACCATTTGCCGCTATGCAACCTGTTTGTGACCATGCTGCAGCGCCTGGGAATTGAGAGCGGTACATTTGGCAGCAGCACGGGTAGTGTGACTGGTTTGGAAATGGCGTAACTATTCCTGACGCAAAATCTCCAGCGGCTTTTGTCCGAGGATTTTATAACTTGCAAGCCAGCCCGATGCTGTGGCGATGGTGGCCGTCATGGCGATGGCGACAAGGTTCGGCAACGGTGAAAAGTGAAATGTGGATTTCAGCAGATACTTCAGCAGCAGCCCGCTGAATGTACTGGCGAGTAGACTCCCCAACAGGCCGGCAGCCAATCCGATGATCAGAAATTCGAAGAAGAATACAGCGCCAACGCGGCGGCGAGTGGCACCCAGGGTTTTCAGAATGACTACTTCGCGGATACGGCGGAAGCGTGTACCGGCCACGCTGGAAGCAAGAATAGTGATGCCTGCCAAAATGGAAAACGCTGAGATGAATCGCACTACTAATGCGATTTGATCCACCACTTCCTGCACCCGCTCCAGCACATCGGCAATGTTGATGATGGTGATTGAGGGGAATGCTTTGAAGGCATCGCGCTGCAGGTGTCCAATCTCAGAATTCTTCACATGGACGCCACCGAAATAGAGCGCAGGCATTTGTTCCAGCACTCCGGGCGTTAAAATGAATTCGATGTTTGAGCCCGGGCGCGTGTTGTCTGTCTTATGGATTGCGGCAACCGTAGCTGCGATTGGCTTTGTGCCAACCATCCATTCCAGCTTCATTCCCACTTTGACATTCAGAATGCGCGCGGCTTCCTGCGCTACGGCAACTTGCGGATTGTTGGGGTCTGAAGTGGTCCACCACTTGCCTTCAAATACCTCTGTGTTGGGTGGAACAGTTGCCGCCCAGGTCATGGCGCGGGAACGGCGGAAGCGGCGCGCTGGGCCTTCCCCGGTCAGTCCATCAATGGGCTTTCCATCCACTGAAGTTAGCCGGCCGTTAACCGAAGTGGTGATTTCTGGTGGAGCTTCCACACCTTTGGCCTTCTTCAGGAATGCTTCAATTTCAGGCCGTTGGCTTGGCGTGATGTTTATCAGAAACACGTTGGGCATGCCCGGCGGTGCGCTTTCAATTAACTGGCTTAATACTGTGTGCTGCACCAGATAAACAGTAAGCGTGAACATCACACCTAAGCCGAGCGCCACCAGAATCGCCTCGGCATGATTACCGGGCCGATTCAAATTGGCTATGCCATGACGCATGGAAGTGGGCAGTTGAAGCCATGGCAGACGCAGCACAATTCGCAAGCCACGCAGCATCAGCCAGGCAAGGCCGGAAAGCACCAGCATGCTGACGACAAGACCACCGGCGAACCACGCACCAATCTTCAGCGCGAGCTGCGGCGAACCACCGATGAGCCACGCCGCAATGCCACAAATACCAACCAGGATCAGCGCACCAGCACCGATCGCTTCGCGCCACTGCTTCCATAATTCCATTCCGCGCGGCTTGGTTTCCTCCATTTCGCGACGCAGAATTATGGACGGGCGAATGCGGCGGATCGACAGTAGTGTGGGCAGCGTGAAGAGCATAGTGGACAGGATGGCGACCAGGATTCCTTCCACGCAACTGAGGAAACTCAGCTCCAGTTGCGGTGCGTTGAAGTATCGCGATAGCAGCAATGGAAATGCCCATTGCACGAATAGTCCGACAATCAAACCGCCAACGCCCCCAACCAACGCCAGGCCCAGTGCCTGCGTCATGTAAATGCGAATCAGCTTGTAGGAACTGGCCCCGAGCGACTTCATCACGGCGATGGAATCCATCTTCTGCTGCAAGTGCGACTGCATTGCCGTAGCTACCCCGATTGAGCCGACGATTAATGCAATGAGGCTGATCAGGCTTAAGAAAGTCGTGGCCTGATCAAGGCCGCGAGTGATGAGCGGATGAGTCTCGCGGAAGTCGGCGATGATTGCTTCGGGAAACGCCTTCTTCAATTCCGCGCGCACCTCTTCTACGCCAGTGCCGGGTGTGACCGCAGGCAGCTTGAATAGATGGCGCTGCGCCGCGCGGCTGCCGGCCTGCATGAGTCCAGCTTTTTCCAGCGCCTCGCGGCGGATCATCACACGCGGGCCAACGTTGAGGCTTCCGGCCATGCGGTCGGGCTCAGCTGTGATCACCGCGCCTACTTTCAAATCAAGCGTCCCCAAACGCACCTTGTCGCCGATCTTGATATTTAGCCTTGTCAGCAGATCTTCAGAAACAAGAACAGTGTCCTCTTTCAGCTCGCTTTCAAGCGTGCCATTGGTGAGTTTGACAACACCATAGAACGGGTAAACTTTCGGATCCACCGATTTCACCGATACCAGAATTGGCACGGATTCAGGCGTGGGAGAGGCGACGGTCATCATGGAAACTGTTTCGGTAAGCCAGGTGCGCTTTACGCCGCGACGTTCCAGATCGGCAAAGAGGTTGTTTTGAATTTCTGAAGGCAGATCGAACACGCGCACCGAAAGATCGGCGGCCATCAAAGTGCGAGCTTCCTTTAGCAACATGCTGCGGAAGCTGCGGCTGAATCCGCGCACGCCTACCAATGAGCCGACGCCGATGGAAACAGCGAGTAAGGCAAATAGAAATTTCGTTGAAGATGCCCGCGATTCGCGCCACGCGATGCGGAACGCCATACGCCAGGGGAAGTTATTCATCGCGAACGATCACTCCATCGCGGAGTTCAATGGTGCGGCTGGCGTGGCCGGCCAGTTCGCGATCATGCGTCACCATAACTAATGTGGTGCCTTCCTTCTGGTTCAGTTGAATCAGCAGTTCCAGTACATGTTGGCCGTTAGCGGAATCGAGGTTGCCAGTGGGCTCATCGGCCATCAAAATTGGAGGACGGCACATGAAGGCGCGGGCCAATGCCACACGCTGCTGTTCGCCTCCCGATAACTGCACGGGGTAGTGATGCCAGCGCTCACCCAGGCCGACCGTTTCCAGCAACTCACGCGCGCGGCCATAATTTTCGCCGCCACCGGTAAGCTCCATTGGCAGACGCACATTTTCTTCAGCCGTGAGCGTGGGAATCAGTTGGTAGGATTGAAATACGAAGCCCAACGTGCGGCCACGCACCAGAGCCAGCGCGTCTTCTTCCAGCCGTGTGATGTCTGTTCCGTTCAGCCGGATGCTGCCGGAAGTAGCATCATCCAGACCTGCCAGCAGGCCCAGTAAGGTGCTCTTTCCGCTGCCGGAAGGCCCCATAATGGCAACAAATTGCCCTTTGGGAACGCTGAAGGACAGTCCCTTCAAAATGTCTACGCGGTGGGTTGGGGTTTCGATGGACTTGGTAAGAGCCTCGACCTCGATCATATTTTGCATTGGTGTAGCGGCCATTCGTTGGATAATTTGATTATTGCACCCTCGTGAAACAACAAATTCTTTTACTCACCCTTTGTACGTTCTTTTACGGATGTACCAGCACGGAACCTGCCAAGCCTACGGCGGCGCCTGAAACTGCTCCGGTCGCTCGAAAGCCTGCCGACACGCGCCCTGTGATTGCCACTTTTGGCGATAGTCTAACCGCCGGAGCAGGTGTGGAGGACAACGAGAATTATCCCTACTATTTACAGAAGCTGCTGGACGCGCAGGGCTACAAGTATCGTGTGGCCAATCATGGGTTGAGCGGCGACACCACTTCGGGCGGGGTGGATCGGGTGGGGCAGGTGCTGGCAGATAAGCCGGAGATTGTGGTGCTGGAACTGGGCGGCAATGATGGCTTGCGCGGGCTGCCTGTGAAGTCTTCAGTTGAAAATATGGAGCGCATGGTCACCCAACTTTCCGCAGGCGGTGCCAGGATTGTGCTTGCCGGAATTACTCTGCCACGCAATTATGGTGCCGATTATATCCGCGATTTTGAGGCGATGTATAAGAATTTGGCGGCCAATCACAAGCTGCCGATGATTCCGTTTCTACTGGAAGGCGTGGCCATGGTTCCAGGAATGATGCAGCAGGATGGGATTCATGCAACGGCGGTGGGGAATCAGAAGGTAGCTGATACTGTGTTTGCAAAGTTAGCTCCACTTTTGAAGAAATAATATGCGAATACATATGACAACATAAAAAATATATGTCTTGACACATTAAAAAACATCTGCTTAAATAGATATAGAGTCCTTGCAGATCTGTATTTGCATATTCCTATGCGTACCAATAGCATCCCAATCCCAATACGTGAAGACATGGTAGCCGCGCGCCATAAGCTGGGCTGGAGTCAACTTGAACTGGGTCAACGGGTTGGCTTACCGCAGGCACATATTTCAGGGATCGAATCCGGAAAAATTGTCCCTCGTTTCGATACACTGCTGGATTTGGTTCGCGTCCTTAACCGTGATCTGCTGATGGTACCGAGAGAGTTGGTTCCCGCCGTACAGGCGCTGATTCGAGACAGCAAGGGGGAAGGTGGTGAACGTCCCCTTTACGCGTTGAGCCCTGAGGAAGAAGAGGTGGAGGATGCCACATGACCCTAAGGAATTCAATAATTTAGCGGTACTTCTGCATGGACGGCGCATTGGAGTGATGAATCGGCTGGGAGGCGAGAAGCACCTGTTTTCGTTCGACGACGACTATATCAACGATCCTGAGCGCCCAACTTTGAGCCTTTCGTTCAAGGGGCAGGCGGGTGGATTGGTCACCTCTACTCCCTTAGTAAGCCGCAAAATTCCACCATTCTTTTCCAACCTGCTTCCCGAAGGCCACCTGCGCTCCTACCTCGCGCAGCGCGCCGGAGTGAAAGAGGAGCGGGAATTCTATCTGTTGGCAGCATTGGGGGCCGACCTAAGTGGTGCAATCACGGTGCAACCAATCTTCACCGATGAGCGATACGAAGTACGGCAAAAGCTGCAGGAAGCTGACCTTAACTCGGTGAGCGCGGACGAAGTAATGCGCTTTTCGCTGGCTGGAGTGCAGCTCAAATTTTCCGCTGTGTTGGAATCGACGGGCGGGCTTACAATTCCGGCACATGGGGTTGGCGGATCTTGGATTGTGAAGCTGCCGTCCACTCGTTTTGCTGAAGTACCAGAGAACGAATTCGTAATGCTTGAACTGGCTCGGGCGATTGGGATCACGGTTCCCAGAATCAAACTTGTTGCGGTGAACAGGATTGATGGCTTGCCTGATGAAGCAGGACGCATGGCTGGCAATGCTTTGGTGGTTCAGCGCTTTGATCGTGGCCTGGGCAATCACCGCATTCATATGGAAGATTTTGCGCAGGTGTTTGGCACTTGGCCCGATGAAAAATATGCACGGCGCAGCTATGCCAACATCGCTGCGGTATTGTGGGCAGAGACGGGCGATGTTGGCACTTACGAATTTGTGCGGCGCCTCATCTTCTCGATCCTTATCGGCAATGGCGATATGCATCTCAAAAACTGGTCAATCCTCTATCCTGATGGCCGCACGCCAATACTTGCCCCGGCTTACGATTTCGTTTCAACCATGCCCTATATCCCCAACGACAAAATGGCGCTTACCTTCGGGGGGAGCCGTAGTTTGACCACCATCACAGTTGACCAGATCCGCCGTTTTGCCGATTTGGCACGACTGCCAGCGCACCCGGTTGCGAAAATAATTCGCGAAACCATGGAGCGGACAGCAGAAGCCTGGAAGACGCTGGTGGAAAAAGATTTGTTGTCGGCAACGATGCGGGAATCGATCGGTGCGCATATGCAAACAGTGCTCGGAAGCAGCACCCTTACTTAATCAACAAAGGCCGCTCGCACCACGTTCGCCGCCTTACCCGCCACCGTTAGAACCACGTCAACCTCTCCAGCACCCTTCACCGCCCCTGGCACCTGCACGTTCACCTGATCCAAGCCGGCGAACTCCCCCTGTGCGCCGGCATATAGAACTTGCGCGGTCACGCCATTCACCGTTGCCGACACTTTACTTAAATCTGCATGCCCTTTGATGCCGGTGCCAAACAAGCTCAAAACCACAATTCCATCAGAGGGAATCGCAATCGGTACGGCCACAAACTTTGCCCGGGGTTCATCATAACGGGCGATGAACTGGTTCCGTTGTGAACCGTCTTTGCCAACAATCACAGCCACCGCTGCAGCTAAACCCTGACCATCACCGGCGGCAGTAAACAGGCCTGGTTCCACAGCACCAATCATCAAAGGGGTGCTCATCACCGTTGCGCCGTCGCGAGTCACACGTACCGCAGCGCCGCCCACTGGAACCGCGTCAGGCACTAGAAAATTGATCTGCCCTGCAGATGTGAAGAAAATCTGCGTATCGTAACTCTTACCCTTGCCATCCACTAAAGCTACGCGCACATCGCTCAACCCGCCGCCAAATAGGCTGGCAACTGAACCGGCGGCAACGGTGATGGCTTTGTAAGTTGCCGCTGAAGTGACAACTGGCGATTGCTCCACCACGCGCTGGGAAGTTTTCCGCAGCACCTCACAACTCTGCATGTCTTGTGGACAATAAACCTGAAACCCTTCGCAATCATTCTTGCCATCGTTAATCAACTGCCAAACCATCACACCGGAAGAAGCTTGTTCCAGTGCACTGAAATCGATCCAGGATTGAAACACCATGGCGCGCTGCGGATCAAACCCACGGCCTGGTGCGCTATTGCATGCCGCCGGACTCTGGTTATTCAAACGCTTTCCATACTCGCCCAGATAAGCAACTTTTCCTGCTTCGCGAGCCATCTCTTCATGCCTGCGAATGTAAATGGAAGTGTCGTTTCCATCGTTCATGCCCCAGCTGGATGGGTAAAGATGATAGCTCACCATATCCAATTCAGGAATTGCCACAAGCCGGTGATAGCTGCACCCTTCCGTGCCGCCAACTGCATAGCGGTTGCTCATGCCCGCATATAGAGCGGGCGAATCATCAAAGCCTTCGCCACCATCGGCAACCAGGTGATTAGCATCCAGTTGTTTGATATAGGCAGCCATTTCCGCAGTCCACGCCACCAGTGCGTCGGCACCACCAACGGAGGGGTTGCGCAGTTCGTTGCCCAATTCCCAGGCAAGAATCGCAGGCTCCTCGCGATAGCTCACGCCTGTAACTGTATTCGTCCGCCCGATAAGCATTTTGATGTAGTTCTTGAACCAGGTTTTGATCGTTTCATTGCTGTAGAACAGGCCGGTTTCCTGCGCTGTCGGCGTGCGGCTCAAATGCCAGGTGACATAGCGCTGAATGCCGCCATATGCAGTCCAGTTATTGGTGAGCTTCAAAATGAGACGTAGATTCCGGGCTTTGGCGAAGGCAATCGAACGATCCAACGCAACTAAACTGGCTTCAGAATAAACGCCCGGTTGCAATTGAATGGCTGCCGGATCGCTTGTCTGAACATTGTCGTTATGGGCGTTTGATCGTACTACGTTCATGCCTACAGCGGCCATCTTATCCAGGCTCTCTTCCACCATCGCCTGCCTTCCGTAAACGATGTCAGCCTGATTGTAATAAACATTGTTGCCATTGAAGCGGAATGGCTTACCGGCCAGTGTTAATACCGAACCAGTCCGGCGCACAAATTCGCCTGCTTGAATGGGGGTTGCGGTTCGTAGCGGGCGGTTCATACGCGTACCCTGCCTTTCAACGTTCCATGGGGAATTTGGATCAACAACACGCTGCGCCATAGCGATTCCAGGCAATGTCACCAAAAGGACCAGCGTATTACGGACGAAGGAATACATTGGCTGCATTTTAGCAGAGGCGTGTACCCTCGTTACCATTTGATGAGGAAGCAAGCCATATGCGCAAAATCTGGTATTGCGTGGCCATGAGTTTTGACGGCT
>JBBRJC010000095.1:0-9623 GCA_038220135.1 Bryobacterales bacterium
TGGCCAAGCAGTCGTTGCCTTTCTCGAAAAGGACTTATCAAAAGTCGGAATATCGGAGCAGTCGATCCCGGCATCCTTCAAGCGATCAATCCGCGCCAAGTCGCTTTTGATAGATTTCTTGTTCACGTCGGTTTCCTTTCCTCATAGAGATGATGCGCGTTCCCTCATCGCGGTGAGAATGATCGACGACAACCACTCTTCGAAACGGTCAACTTCCAACGTCACACACGTCCCGCCAAACACATGTTCGGCGTCCTCCCGTGCGCCACTATACTTACGCCTGAATCTCGGCCAACTCTTCCGGGGTGAGTCGGAAGGTGGCCGCACCTTTCACACCTTCAAGCTGTTTGGGCGAACGCAATCCGACAATGGCAGCGGTAACCTCCGGTCGGCGCAAGCACCAGGCGATTGCGACTTCGCCGGGCGTGCGACCGTGACGTGCGCCGATTTCACGCAGCTTTTCCACCAGCGCAAGGTTCCTGCTAAGAAGCGGATCCTGGAAATGGGGCGTACGCTGGCGGAAGTCGTCCTGCGGCATGGCGGCGATGCGCTCGCGCGTCATCGATCCGCTGAGCAGGCCGGACTTCATCGGCGAATAAACAACAGTGCCAATGTTGTTGGCGCCGCAGTAGGGAAGGATCTCCGCTTCGATTTCCGGCGACACAAGGCTGTATGGTGGCTGCAGCGAAGTTATCGAGCCGTAGGGGGAAATGCGCTCCATCTGCGCGCGGCTGAAGTTCGAGACGCCAATCCAGCGCACCTTCCCCTCGGCTTTAAGTTCATTCATTGCCTGCCACCCCTCTTCAATGTCTTCGTCCGGTTCGGGCCAGTGGATCTGGTAGAGGTCGATGGTCTCCATGCCCAGACGTTGCAGGCTCTGCTCGCACTCTTGCTTCACCGAGTCCTTCTTCAAGCGCTTGCCGATCTGTCGTTCTTCGTTCCAGACGCGGGCGCATTTGGTGAACACGTAGGGTTTGTCGGAGCGATCCTTGACGGCTTTGCCTACGACGATTTCAGCGTGCCCCAGTCCGTATACCGCCGCTGTGTCGATCCAGTTCCAACCTTCGTCCAGAGCGGCATGAACGGCGGCAACGGAGTCCGAATCGTCCTGCGGACCCCAACCGAAGGCCCAACCGCCACCACCCATCGCCCAGGCACCGACGCCGAGCGGAGTGAGCTCAAGATCGCTATTACCAAGTATTCGCTTTTGCATCTTTCTATTGTTAGCGCAATTGGGGTGAATTGAACAGAATTTGAAGGTGGGAATACGAACTGCGGTAAATTAGTTCTAGCGGGAATATCATTTTTATCAATATGCGAGCCATGCACGTAAGCTTTCGACGGATCGGGAACTTCCAGGGAGTCGTCATACCCAAGCGGGTAATGGGGCAACTGGGGCTGGACTCAAAAGCTGGAGTTGAAATGACGATTGAGGACGGCGCACTCGTGCTACGCCGGCTCGTCAGCCCAACTCGTGCAGGTTGGGGGGAAGCTGCACGGCGTGTCGCAGAAGCGGAAGACGACGAACTGGTGCTGGGCGAATTTTGCAATTTGGGGGATTCGGAGTTGGTCTGGTGACGCTTTTAACGCTTTGACTAGCGAATCTCGATCCAACCGTCGGGAGCGAAATTCAGAAGTCGCGCCTTGTGTAGTGGTCTCCCCATCCGAAATGTATGATCATCTGCGCACGCTACTTGTCGCCCCCTATGAACACGGCGGGTCGCAAGGCGCCGTTTCGTATCGCTATCCAACTGCTCGATCAGGTTCGCGCCGTGGATAAGTCCCGGTTGGCGAAAAAGCTGGGAGCAGTCTCTGCAAAGACGCTCACCGCTACGCTGAAGACACTCCAAGAGGTGTTTGCGGAATGAGATTCCCCGTTGGTTTGCAACTGGCGATGCCGTAGCGAGTGGCTGTAAATTAGGAAATCGGTTTACTCCTGAAGCCAAGCCATCCACCGTGTATACCCATCTTGGGACAGTTCTGGAACTGTTGATTGATGTGTAGAATAAAGGGCATGGCTGAACTGCTATTTGATGTCGTCCAAGAAGCAGATGGCGGTTACTGTGCCGAGTGTCTCACAGAAAACATTTTTACCCAGGGGGATACGTGGGATGAACTGCGCCAAAACGTTTTGGAGGCAGTTGGCGCATTCCATTTTGATCGTGAAGCCCCATCTCGTGTACGGCTTCATCTGATCCGGGATGAAGTGGTCGCCGTGGCGTGAAAGTCCCTCGTGATATTTCTCGCTCGGATCTGGTCAACCTACTTTGCCGCCGTTGCAATTATGGCCGGGTACATCAAGTTGGAAGTCACATCAATCGTTGTCTCCCAGCCACCACCGAATCGCTGTGCCGGCGCACAGTCCGATTCGAATCGGCACACTGAATTCCATCCTTCGTTCAGTGACAAAGCATAAAGGTGTATCACTCGAACAGATCCTTGAAACAAGATAGCGCGGTTGAGAATAAGTCAGGCTCTGCCGATGGCCGTAACAATGCATCTGACGTCGGCTATGAACGAGCCCAAACCGGACCACCTCGCCATAATCGAAGAATTACTAAAGGCTGAAGCGCATCCCGGAGGCGAGACTCCGGCCACAGTGATTGAAAAAACCAGCAATCCTATCGCCCACTGGACAAAGCTTCTTGACGCGCTTGGAGCCTTGCAAAAGAAATCGAACGACGTTGTAGCTTACTTGCAAACAGAACATCATGTGCCCCGGTATTGGCTCCCCACTGGCTATCTGAAAAGCAATCTCTAAAGTCCGGCAAGCTCGATCGAAGCGCCGCTCCAGACAATGCGCCGCAAGTAATCGATCTGTCCCAAATGGTAGTTCAGGTGCCCATACAAATGGATCAAAAACTGTTGCGCTGACACTTGCACCTTTAGTACTTCTTCGGGAATCGCTGCAGCCAAAGCCTCTTCGTTCATTGCTGTCACAACCCCGTCAACCAATTCCCGTGCTTCTTTAATGCGCCGGATCAACTCCGCGACCGGTATGCCGGTTGACGCAAATTCAGCAGGCCTGTTTCTTTCAAACGCCACGTGACCCAACCGCCGCCCAATGAATTCCCGCAAGTTGCCTTCCAAGTGCAGCGTCAGATTTCCTGCTGAGTTGGTCACACCAGGCAAGACCTTCCACAACGATTGCTCATCGGGGAAGGCCTCTAATTCCTGCACCAGTCGCGTCAGGTCGCGCCTTAAGTGCGCAGCAATTTCGCTAGAAAAACCCATAGTCTATATTCTAACGGCGGTCGCCATCCAAACGTATAGAGAGAATTTCACCCGACGGCGCAACGGAGCAAAATCCTCTTCGACGGTCCCGATTCTGTTCAAAATCAAAACGCATGTTGATGATCCCGTTGCGGCCTTGATCTTCCAAATCAATATTCACCCTGCGCCGATCCACGCGCCACCTTGCAGAAGCTTCCGCACGGCAAACATCCATCGCTTCGCCTCTACTGATCCGCCGGTCATTGTCGCGCCCGCGTGGTCCGTCATAGCCGTCCCTGCCGCCGCCATTGCCACGCCAAATAATGTCGCCAGTGTAGCGTTCCCGGCCGTTGTCGCGGTCTTCAATGCGAACTACGGCCACACCGCCGTTAGAATTAGGACTTCGCACCAGACTCTGCCTTCCGCGACCGTCAATTCCTTTAAAACGGAATGAATCGGGATTACTGGGCAAGGGCTGGTTACAATCGAGACGAATCCACCTCGCCCGCGCCCCATTCAGAGTGCGCAACACTCCCTGATCGCCACGGATTTCGACGTCGGCGGCGCCGTCCACTTCAACCTCGAAAGTGCACTTGCCGTCACCCCCGCCACCGCGAATGTTTGCGCGAATGCGCTCACCCTGCGCCATCGAAGGAAGTTCTACCGCCAACAAGGCAGCCATGGCCAAAATAATGTTTCGCGTCGTCATATCGTCTCTGATGCACCCCAATGAAATCCGGTTGCCCCCCAGTCATCCCCGAAAACAGTTAATCATCGTTGCTGAATCGGACTACGGCCCCTATCTCATATCAGCTAAAATTCTATATTCATGAATAAAGTCTTGAGCCGTGTTCTTTGGGCCGCCATCGCCATCGTTGCCGCCTTCTGCCTTGCCGGAATTGCTCTCAATCGCGGCGAGCCCGTTAATTCCATGTGGCTTGTGGTCGCTTCATCCTGCACCTATTTGATAGGTTACCGCTTTTACGCTTCCTGGATTGCGGCCAAGGTGATGATGCTTGACGAGCAGCGCGCCACGCCCGCCGAGCGCCTTCGCAACGGACACGACTTTGAACCAACCAATAAGTGGATCGTCTTCGGACACCACTTCGCCGCCATCGCAGGACCGGGGCCATTGGTTGGGCCAACGCTTGCCGCACAATTTGGCTACCTCCCCGGCACGCTGTGGATCATAATCGGCGCGGTACTCGGCGGCGCTATCCAGGATTTCATCATTCTGTTTTGTTCCATCCGGCGCGACGGCAAATCGCTCGGGCAAATGGCCAAAGAAGAGATTGGCAAGGTTGGCGGATTTACGGCACTGATCACTGTTTTGCTGATCATGATTATCTTGCTGGCCGTGGTTGCGCTGGTGGTTGTGAACGCTTTGAAGGGCAGCCCATGGGGAACGTTCACCATTGCCGCCACAATGCCGATCGCCGTTTTCATGGGGCTTTATCTGCGCTATTGGCGTCCCGGTAAAGTGCTGGAAGCTTCGCTCATCGGCTTTCTTCTGGTACTGGCAAGCATCTTCGGCGGTGAGTGGGTGGCGCATTCTGCAACCTACGCCCCCTGGTTTACGTTGACCGGCTTGACGCTTGCGATCTGCATCATTGCTTACGGATTTCTGGCAAGCGCGCTACCGGTGTGGTTGTTGCTGGCGCCTCGTGATTATCTTTCCACATTCGTCAAACTGGGTGTGGTCCTGATGCTGGGCATTGGCATTCTGTTTTTGCAACCAACCCTGCAAATGCCTCCGCTCACGCGTTTCATTGATGGTACCGGTCCGATCTTTGCCGGATCTATTTTCCCGTTCTGCTTTATTACGATTGCTTGCGGTGCGATTTCCGGCTTTCACTCGCTGATCTCTTCGGGCACCACACCGAAGATGATTTCCAAAGAGACGCACGTTTTCCCCGTGGGCTACGGCTCCATGCTGCTCGAAAGTTTTGTGGCGATCATGGCGATGATTGCGGCCTGCGTGCTCGACCCCGGTGTTTATTTTGCCGTCAATTCCCCTGCCGGAATTATTGGCGCGACGCCGCAGGCGGCAGTGGCGACGATCACGGGCTGGGGCTTTCCGGTGGCTGCCGATCAGATGGCGGCGCTGGCGAAAAGTGTTGGTGAGGAGACGCTGTTCTATCGCACAGGTGGCGCTCCTTCACTGGCATTGGGCATGGCCCATATCTTCGCAAAAGGAGTTGGCGGCGACGCGATTCTCGGCTTCTGGTACCACTTTGCGATCATGTTTGAGGCGCTATTTATTCTCACTGTAATTGACGCTGGAACGCGTGTGGGCCGGTTCATGTTGCAGGATTTACTGGGCCAGATTTACGAGCCGTTGGGCCGCACCAGTTGGATGCCAAGCCTGCTGTTTTCGAGCGTAGTGATCGTCCTCAGTTGGGGGTATTTCCTGGTACAAGGCGTGCTCGATCCGCTGGGTGGAATTAACACGCTTTGGCCACTGTTCGGCATAGCCAATCAGTTGCTGGCAATTATTGCGCTCTGTTTGGGCACTACAATTTTGGTGAAAATGCATCGTGCGCGATACATGTGGATTACCATCATGCCACTGGTTTGGCTGGTAACTGTAACCTTCACGGCGGCTCTACAAAAGATCTTCAGCGAGATGCCGCGCATCGGTTTTCTAGCGCAGGCGCGAGTTTTTGAAAGCAATATAGCGGCGGGAAAAGTGGCTGCGGCAAAGCTTGGTGAAGTGAACACTCTCATTTTCAATAACAAGCTGGATGCGGTGGTGTGTGGTGTATTTTTAGTGCTGGTTGCAACGATATTAATCGACTCGATTTTCCTTTGGATCGGGATTTTGAGAGGAACCAAACCTGTCCAGAATTTTGAGACGCCATTCGTGCAGACTCGGCTCAGCGCGGAGGAAATATGAGGTATCTGCGAAAATTTGGCCGCATCGTGCTGGGCATCTTAAAAGAGATTGGGGACGAAAGCGCCTATAATCGCCATCTGGTTACTCACAATAGGAAGCACTCAGGCGAAGAATGGCGTCGCTTTTCAGAACACCGGATGAAAGAGAAATATGCTAACGCCAAGTGCTGCTAGCAACTCACCTTTCTATAATCCGAATGACCTTGCGCTGCGAGATGGCCCCGCTAATCACTGAGACATTCGCCTGCGGCACGCAATAGTGCTTCGCTAGAAATCCGCAGAGTTCTTTATTCGCTTTGCCATCTTCCGGTACAGCCGCTACCTTAATCTTCATCGTGCCGTCGGCCATTTCCCCGGCAAACTCAGTCTTCCTGCTGCGCGGAATGACCTTTACTTTAAGGTCCACGTAAAGATCTCGCCGCTAGGAATCACAACTGCCTTGAGTGCCTCGAAAAGCGAAGCTCCGGGTAAATAGGTATCCGTCAATAGAAACGCTTTTGACACCGCATCTACAGTGCAAACACCCGCTTCTTTTTCTTTATCCGCAGCCAGACAAGCAAACCCGATTTCACCGATCTGCCCGGCTTTGGTTCCCGGCGGCAACTCTACTGTTGTCCTAATCCAACCGTCGCGTTCAATCGCTAAATCCAACCGGCCCAAGTTTGCAGTACGCCACCGGCTATCGCCTTTCAACCGCACTAGCGCCGCCGTCCGCGATCGCAGATTTTTGATCTTCGCTTCAATGAAAATGTAATTCCGCAGATCGCTGATTCTTTCGCCCTGCACCTTGCCATAAGCCCGCAGCTTGTCTTCGCGCACCAATTCCTGCGACATCACCCGCCAGGTAATCGGGTTTCGGTCCATCGCCAATTCGCGCGATGCCCCACTCAGATCCAAAAGCATCGGCACCGGGTTGTAGCGCACCGCCGAGGGGCCTTCTCCCGCCACCATGTTGTTATCGGTAACCGGCATCAGCAAGGGATGGTCGTCTTCAAACGGCCCCGTAAAGGCCAGATCTTTATGGCCGCGCCCCTGGATAATCGCCCCAACTCGATTGCCTGCCGCATCCAGCGTCACCCGGTATACATACTCAATGTCAGTCGTGCGGCCCCATCGCGCCATCAATGCCCGTGTTGACGTGCCACCATCTTCATTCGAGAAAATGACCGTATATTCCAGCACGTTCCCAGCTTGTTCGCAGTATAGGATGAGGGGAATATCGGTAAACTTTCCGATGGCCGTCTTGCGTTCGTACAGCATCGGAGCATGCCTCACCACTACATCGGAGCTTTCTTCAAACGTCGTCTTTTTCGCATACAATCCCGACACGTTCAGCTTATGTTCTCCGGCTGCCAGTGACCCGAGCAACACGCGATACGGAAAGCTCTCGGCACCAGCAAATAAGATGACTTGAATCGCCGGGCGTCCATCCACCTGCACATCGGCCATAGCCGATTCGCGTCCTTTTTTGCTCCAATCCGTTCCAGGCGCAGCCATCTCCACCGTGGCGATCACCTCGCCTGCCTGCTTCACCGTAAAAGGAAAACTCTGCGCGAAGGCCGAGCCCGCGACAAGGAGGACCAACAAGAGATTGCTCATAAAGCCTATCCGAAAATGATTTGAGCGATCACGATTTGTGGCAACGCCTGATTCCATCCAACCGGAATGTTGTCGAATGGTAATCTGAACTCGCGTGTTTCTCCGGGCTGAAACGGACTGCCGGAGGGTTTGACCACGGTCACTTTTTCACGCAACACCAACTGCCCAGACGGATCGTAAAAAATGCAGGTCACCGCTACTTCCTTCAACACCTTGTCGCCAGTGTTGCTGATTTTGCCGTTGATCTCAACCAGCCGTTGGCTAACAAAACTATCGGTGGCTTTCATTTCCACATCGGCCAGGCGCAAGTTGCGCACGTATGCCTTGGCTTCAGGGGCGGTTGGGGTGTCCGGTTGTTTTTCTACCGGACGATTCAAATACCAGCCGGCCGCCCCACCAACAACCAGCACGGCCACTGCTGCGATGACTGCTGCCATTGGGAAGGCAGGTTTTTCTTTCTTGCTCGTGAGCATACTCTATTGTCCACTGATCGTCATTTCGCCGATTGCGATTGTGGGCGCGCTAACCGAGCCACGGAATTCCAAATCGCTCCCAACGTAAGCTACGTTCTGGAACATCTCCTTCAAGTTTCCGGCAATAGTGATCTCAGAAACAGGATAGGCCGGCTCGCCGTTTTCGATCCACAACCCAGCCGCACCCCGCGAATAATCACCGTTAACTATATTGACACCGAACCCGATCAGTTCGGTCACAAAAAGTCCGGTCCCGATAGCCGCAAAAATTTCTTCCTGACTCTTTTCTCCGGGTTGAAGGAACAAATTACCGTGCGAGATGGAAGGTGCGCCGCTTAAGCCACGAGCCGCGTTGGCAGTTGTTTTCATCCCCAACTTGCGCCCCGTATAGGTGTTCAACAAATAGTTCTTCAGCACGCCGTTTTCAAGAATTGGCGTGCGTTGCGACGGCACCCCTTCATCGTCAAACGGGGAAGTGCCAAACAGTCCCTCAAGCGTGCCATCATCGACCAAGGTCAGTTTGTCCGAGGCGACTTTATTCCCCAATTCTCCGACGAAAATCGAAGCATCACGGTAGATAGTTTCCCCGCTGGCCGCTTCAAAGATATGGTCCAACAGGCTGCGGGAAACCCGCGGGTCGAAAATCACCGGGGCTTTTTGCGTGGCGATTTTGCGGGCTCCCAGACGGCGTACCGCACGCTCTGCCGCTTTCTGTCCTACGTATTCTGGCGACTCAAGCTTGGAAAACTGCCGAGCAATCGAATACCAGAAATCGCGCTCCATATGATCGTCCAGTTTGGCGACCGGGGAAGTGCTCAAGGAACAGGAACTGGTGCGATAGCTTCCCGTAAAGCCGCGTGAATTGGCGAAAGTCCGGCTGCCTGCGTAGGAGCCAAAACCGGCACCCTCAGAGTTTGCAATGCGTGGATCCGCAGCCAGCGATGCCGCTTCGGCTCGCCGGGCATATTCGATCTTGCGATCGGCCGGCACCAGCGCCGTCTCTTCATAAAATAGCTTCAGGTCGCCCGTTATCGAGCCCAATTCTGATGCTTCAGGCATACCCGCAAATGGATCTTCGGTTGTGATATTTGCCAGTTCAATGGCTGAGCGAATCATGCTTTCCACGCCGTCCGGAGTCATGTCTGAGGTGTAGGCGGACCCTTGCCGCTTGCCGATCAAAACACGCAATCCGATCGCTTTCGAGCCTGCTTCCTTCAGCTTTTCAATTTCGCCTTTACGCACGGAAACGCTGAATTCAGCACCTTCCGACGCCGTACATTCAGCATCACTCGCACCCAACGCAAGCGCCCTTTTTACTGCTGTTGCGGCCAGTTCTTCCAGGTTCTCGCTCACGCGGTGCCTCCCACCGTCATACGGTCGATTTTGATAGTTGGGATGCCTACACCGACTGGAACGCTTTGGCCTTCCTTGCCGCACACACCC
>JBBRJC010000096.1:0-9591 GCA_038220135.1 Bryobacterales bacterium
ATTTTTCTGGCAATGGATGAGGATTTGCGACGGTATTTCAAATTGCGTCGTGATGTGAATGAACGAGGCCATCCGGAGGACAAAGTCCTTGCGTCGCTCGAACACCGCTATCCGGATGCGGTGCGTTACATCCATCCCCAGGCGGGTGCCGCTGACCTGGTGTTTTCATTGGAACCGGTGAATCGAACAGACCTTGATCGTCCAGGCCGGCCAGAAGAGATTCGTCTGCGGATGCATGCCAGCCTTCGCCGGGGGATGTATTACGAGAAGTTGGTGAGCATCTTAATTGGGCTGTGTGGGCTTCAAGTGGACATGTCTATGGGAGACGCAGCGGGCGGCGTTGAATTACGGATCGAGGGCGATATTTCAAGCGAAGATCTGGCTTTGGCCGGAGCCAAGCTTGTACCTCACACCGAGGAATTGCTGGCCCTTGATGCACACTGGGAAGACGGCATGATTGGATTGATGCAATTGATCACCCTGGTTGAAGTGGCGGAATCTTTGCAGTCTCGCGGGAACGGATAAAACATGGCTATCGACATTCGCCACAACGAAGTATTTCAGCAACGGCCGTCTGCGGTGCTGATGGATTTGGATAACACGATTTACGCATACGACCCCGCGCACGCCGTGGCTCACGAAGCCGCTAAGCGCAAGACGATTCGCCTGCTTGGGGTTGCGGAAACTGAGTTTGAAAAGGCCTTCGATCAGGCGCGCCAGCAGGTTAAGGATCAGCTAAAACTTACCGCTTCGGCACACAGCCGGCTGCTCTATTTTTCCCGTATGCTGGAAATTTTGGGGATGAAAAGCCAACCGCTGATGGCCCTCGATTTGGAGCAAACCTATTGGCGCAGTTTTCTTTCTGGCTGTACTCTTTTTGCTGAGGTGAAGGAATTTCTGGAGGATCTGCGCGTCGCCGGGATTCCCGTTGCTGCGGTGACTGATCTCACAAGCCAGATTCAATTCCGGAAGTTGATCTATTTCGGACTCGATCATCATTTCGATCAGATCGTCACAAGTGAAGAGGCTGGAGTTGAAAAGCCTTCGCCTATTCCCTTTGAGCTTGCAACTAAACGCTTGTCGCTTTCCGCCACCGATCGAATTTGGTTTGTCGGCGATGATCCGAAAAAAGACATTGCCGGGGCCAAGCAAGCGGTTGGTGCGATTACTTTGCAAAAGCGCCATGCAGGCATTGAAATTTCTCCAGCGGCAGACGCTGTGTTCGACGATTTTTCGGATGTTCGTACCTTGTTGCGCCGCTCACGCTAAAGTGGTGTCCATTAAAAAGAACTTATCCCGTATGCCGGTAGTTTTAAGAAAATATTCCGTGCGAAAATAGGCGCTTTTAAAATGAAGCACTTAAGTCGGGCCAAGTTGCCGCCTGCTAGCCTAAAATGTGAGAATCTCGCCTGATGGTTTAAGTCACGAAACATCACAATGAGGCGTTTAGGCCATTTTGGGGCAATACGGCCATCTATGATGGAGTCGGAAATTGCATTGAATCCTTGTGGTTACTTACGATTTTTAGCCGTGGGACGAGCTCTAAATGACTGGATACGGTGACGCAGCATGCTAATCGGTGTGAGGTTCCGTGTGCCTGATTGTGTTTTTGCTCCGCTAATCGAGTTACAGGGCGGTGCGCGTGAGCCGGTCGGGTGTTCGAGCGGACGATTTGAATGCGCGTCTATTTCGCGGACAATACTCTAGCCCAACAATTTTGCAAGCCATTCTGGATGAAATGCCCAGCCCAGAAAGCCGGAAAGTTCGAGCGCTATGCCAATGGCTGTCAATGATAGGGAAAAGGTAAGAAGCCACTGTTTTCGGGTTAGAGCAGTAATACCGGCCAGGGCAATGGCGATGCTGAAACAAGCCTCTGCCATGTCGAATTGATCGTCGTGAAGGTTCAGCCGGTCGTATTCAGTTTGAAATCCTTCCGCCTGCTTTTTGATGTCTGCCTTTTCCTTGTCGTATCGCGCAGCTTCTTCCTTGTAGCGAACAATTTGAGTTTCCACTGGTTTGACCAATTCCGCTTTGGCGCCGGCAGAAAACTGCAGTTGAATCCGCAATTGTTCGGCCATGTTCTCCGCCATAATCTGCTTGGTGCTTTTGGCCTGATAATAGCTCCAGGCGTTGACAGCTTTGGCTTGGTTTTGCGCCATTGCCTGGACGATATTACCGTCTTTGATGTTTCCAATGGCCATTAAAGTGGCCGCCAGAGCAACCAATAAGGCAATGCGGCCGTTCAACGGCGACTCCTCTTTTCCTTCAATGGAATCGATTGCTTCTTTAATATCTGTCATGGCTTATTCCAAGAGGATGACCTAAAGCCGACGGGTTTGACAAGTAGCGACTTTTCCGTCGAAGATCACCGGCGGCGAATCTGGTGATGTTTGACGGAAATAGGAGTCTAAGTAGTTGATATTAGGTGGGTATCTAAGGGGTGATGTGGGGCGGAAATGAAAATGCAGGGTTGGTGATGTTTGACGGAAAAACTGAGCCGGAAGCGGCGATAATGGGTGATGTTCGGCGGAAAAACGCCTTTTTGAGGCTCCTGGAGGGATCGGTGAACTTCAAAAGGGGCCATTTAGGGGGGTGAAGTTCGACGGAAGCCGAGGTGAGGCTGCACGGAAGCCGGGTGATAGTGGAAGGAAGGATCCGTGAGGGCTGACGGAAGGCACGGTGATGTTCGACGGAAGCCGAGGTGATGGTTGGCGGAAAAAATATGAATCTAAACCGTTTGGAAACAATAAGTTCAAGAAAACTAGAGTTTTTTTGAAGTTGGTCTTAGAGGATTTAGACAACAACATGTAGGATGGTTGGAGTAGACAGCACCACTAGTAGGGCTATGGCTGACGCACAACAAATCCAATTGCTTCCAGCATTGCGCAAAGAGCGCCCGGAAATTGTCCGGGTTGAGAAGAATCTCAACTCGTTCGGTTTCTTTACGCCCAGCCACAAGCGGCTGGAGGGCATTACTGAGAAGCGGGTTAAGATTTTTGTTCGAGATCAGGGCGGTCAGCGAGCCGAAGCTCATGCCACAATTTTGCCCTCGGCCAAGCTTGGGTTGCCTACCACAGCCGATCAGGACAAGTATTACGCGTTTCAGAAAATTGTCGAAGACATGCGCCAGCGTGAAGGTAGCGTGCTAAATCCAATCGGTTTTACTTCTGCACGGTTGTTAAAGATTCTGGGGCGGAAGAAATCTGGCCAGGGCTACAAGGAAATTTCCGAATGGATGGAGCGGATGACGCTTACGGGTATCCGTTCGGAAGGTACGGTTTATCTGGCCGGAGCGAAAAAGTATGCGCGTGATACTTTCACCGTATTTTCGCGAACCATCACAGTAGGCGAGCAGATGACGGATGGCCGGCAGGCCGACCAGAACTATGTTTGGCTGACCGAATGGCAGTTGGAAAATCTGAATGCAAGCTATGTGTTGCCGATCGACTTTGACGTTTACCGTTCGTTGCGGCTTAACATCTCGAAGGCATTGGTGCCGCTGATCCAGATTTGGTTCTACGCGGCGCGTCGTTCGATCAACGTCTGTATCGAGAAGAAATACAGCGAGCTTTGCGAAATTCTTAGCATCCGGCAATATCAGCATCTGTCGAAAATCAAAGAGATCCTCTCCCCTTCCCTCAATGAGTTGAAGACTGCGAAAGTTTTGGAGATGTGGGACATCGAAAAAACAGTTGACGGATCGGACTACAAGGTGATTTTGATCCCCGGCGAGAAGTTTCTGTCAGAAAACCGGGCGCGACTTGGTTTGCGTGAAAGCGGCCCAATGCCAGACGTTCGTTTGGACAAGTTCCTTTTGGCGATGATGGAGCGCGGGATTCGAGAAGATCGGGCTCGGCGGATGCTGCTTGATTTGCCGGAAGAACAGGAGATGGTAGATCAATTGGAATACGGCGATGCAGAGATCGCCCGGCGGGAAAAGACTCGGGATCCAATTTTGAACCCTCCCGGGTTTTATGTATATCTGGTGGAAAGCAATTTCCCTGTTCCTGGTTCGTTTGAGAGTTCCAGAAAGCGAGAACTGCGAAAGTTAGCGGCCGAGCGATCTGAGTTGGAGCGATCATTTGAGGCGGAGCGTCAACTGCGGTTTGAATCTTTGAAAGAAGAGTACCAGGAATGGCGGGATGCTGAAGTGAATACCTTCCTTAAAGGGCGCTACAGCGAGGATGAGATCCGGTTGATGGTTCGGTCGGCGAAGGTAACGATGGCGAAGCGGCGGCCGGAATTGCGATTGCCTGAACCTGCGGCAACTGAGTTTGCCTGGCGTCAATTGCGCGATGAAGTGGCGGAGCAGTTGAAGGTATTGCGATTTGAGGAATACAGGGAGAAGCGGCAGCTTACGTTTAGTTTGTAGTCTTCCCTTCCCGTTTATCGCCTGGCAGTGTTAAACAGTAAAACAAACTGTACGCTTTTACAAGTAGATGTATAGCCAAGTGTACAAGTGCCAAAAAATGAATCTTACAAGGTGTCAAATTTGAGGCTGAGCACCCTTCCGGTTTGAATCTTGACAAAAGAGTATCAGGAATGGCAGGATGCTGAAGTGAATATTTTCCTGAAATGGCGCTACAGCGAGGATTAGATCCGTTTGGTTCTAAAAACGACAATTGATTGCACGACTCACCCTTTTAGTTGGGGCCTGTCCCAGTTGGCTAAATCCTCGCATTCCAGGCCAGGAGGCGGTAACTTGTTCCGACTTAAGTGCTTCGTTTTAAACGAGATACTTTTCGCGCGGAATAGTCTCTTAAAAATACCGGCATGCGGGACAAGCTCTAGTTAACTGCTCGGTAGTTGAAAGTTAGAGCTTCTTCAACAACTCATATGGTTCGGCGTGAGGCCAACTTCCCTTTTTAGGTTGATGGTTGGTTCGATAAAGGTGGACGATGGCGAAGCGGCGGGCCGCAATGGCGATTGCCTGACTTGCGGCAATTTGAGTTTGCCTGGCGTCAATTGCGCGATGAAGTGGCGGAGGAGTCGAAGATATTGCGATTTGAGGAATACCGGCAGAAGCGTCCGCGCTTGCCTGCTCGTCTTTGAACCTGAAAAGAAGAAAGCAAAGCATACTCGTTTACAAGCAAGTGTCAGTACAAGTGTACAAGTAGAAAAGAAAGACACTTTCAAGTTGTAAAAGACGCATTAAAAGCATAAGCTTGACTATATAAGCGTATGCGTGTACGCTTTACTTAATGGCAGTCATCATCGCAGTAGCCAACCAAAAGGGCGGGGCAGGGAAGACCACCACCACGATCAACCTCGCCGGCGGTCTCGCCGAATCTGGCTATAAAGTGCTTGTAGTGGACGCCGATCCGCAGGGCAGCGCCCTTGGATGGCGTAACAATGGCGGAGAAGAGAGTCTGCTTGGCTTTGAAGTGATCGCTCTTGCAACCAGCACTCTGCACAAAGACCTTCCGAACATCGCCGCTCGCTCGGATTACGAAGTGATTCTGATCGATTGCCCGCCTGGTGGCGTCAACCGGTCCCGTTCGGACGATATTACTCGTTCTGCAATGCTCGCAGCTGGTGCGGTATTGATTCCCATTCAGCCCAGTCCGCTAGATTATCAAGCGGCCGTAACCATGCTGCCTTTGCTGCAAGATACAGTGATTTATAAGCCTGACTTGCAGGTTTGGATTGTCATCAACCGGCGTTTATCAGGGGCCAACAAGTTGGGCCGCGATGCGCGGGCAGTTGCCTTGGAGTATTTTGCCGCCGATGGTCTCAATATTCGAGTCATGAACACCGAATTAGGCGCTAGATCTGCATTTGCAGAGAGCTCAGCCCTAGGAAAATCCATATTAGGCTATGCCTCTGGTGCTGTTGCTGCCCACGAAATCCGAATGCTTACCGAGGAGGTGATCAGTTGTCTGTCGACATCAAGCCAAGAAGTGTCCTAAGCGACTTAAAACGTCCTTTGATGCAACCACATAGCGGCATCTCCGCCGAACTAGAGAACAAGTTGTTGGGTACGGCCCTGCCGATGGTTTCAGAGCCGAAGTCAGTGATGCTGGATCCGCCAGCCTCGCCGGCGCAGGCAATGCCACGCGTTGAGGCGCCGTCGACCCTTAAGAAGGCCAAAACACCAACGGTGCCAGTTACCTTCCATCTGCCAATAGAATTGCGGGACAAGGTTAAGTTGACCGCCCAGGCAAAGCAGACAACCATGCTCGAGATCGCTGTTGAAGCATTGAACGATTATTTAGGTCGCAACCCCGTTTCCGAAGCTGATGTGAGAAGGATGCTCGGGCTGTAAACGCAGAAACCTTTACGCTTTTACAAGTTTCCACTTTTACTTAGAAAGCGAGAGGGCGTGTCACTACACTTTTTTTTGAATTCGTAAGCGGCATTAAATGAACAACTTCCGGTTTCATGGTGTTTAAGTCGGGTTGGAGCTTGTGAGCCGCTCGAACTTATCAAAATCGTTTCCAATCGCCATAGCCAGAGCCAGCAGTTTCTCCAGCGCCTGTTGGCCGCCGGCAAAGTGAACCGTCAGCTTTCCAGCACCAAATTCGATACCATCCGGAAGGTCTTGGAACTCGTTGTTCGATACCGACCTCGGCGCTTCCACCAACACCCGGGGTTGTCGCTCCGCCTGCTGACGCCACTTGGAAACTGATTCGGCGAAGCGTTGTTGCCGCTGCGATTCGTAATGCACTGCATCCCCAGAAAGCATCCGTTGCAGGTGGGAAACCAATTCGTCACGATCCGCCAAGCCGTTCGAACCAACCTGCAGCGAAACACAGGGTTGCAGGATTTGCTGGGCTCTTCGACGTCCCACGCGCATCACTCGTTCTAGCGTGGACCGATCCACAAAAGGGTAGGGCAGGGCATTCAGCTCTGCTATAATTTCATCAAGTCGTCCGTACCACATTGGTTTATCAGGCATTTACGGCTTTCTCAAGTATAGACCACCTTTAACCGCGATTGTGCGCACCTGCGCAATACGCCCTGAGTTCCGAAGTTGAAAAAGACTTTTTAGCCGTCTGTGGCCCGATACTAGAGTCTGCCGATTCATGAATTACGATGTTGTTTAATCCCAGCGAGCAGGACGTGAGGGAGCATAACAATCAGTCGGATTGCACTCGATTTCCGTTCTCCCCACGCTTAAGCCTCCATGAAATTTGTGTTGCTTCTGACCCTGATCGCACTTGCCACGTTTGGTGCCGAATTCCGGGCCGCATAGCTCCCCCGTGCCTTATCGAAAAACGCTCCGCGCGCAAGCTGATCACTGCGCGATTGGTCCTGACGAGCAACGAGTGAAAAGATTGAACGGGCAAGATCGCGTCAACGCCTCGACGGCCAGAAGATCCCAGATTACAGGCGTGCCCTTTTTCGCCCCGGGTGAGCAGGGAAGCGAGGGCCCATCACAGAAGTCAGATCGCACTCGATTTCCGTTCCCCCACTCGTAAGCCGTATAGAATAGTCTCCATGAAATTTGTGTTGCTTCTGACCCTGACCGCACTTGCCATGCTTGGAGCCGAATTCCGGGCCGCAGTCGCCAAAGTCGACATCACCCCAACCGATTCACAATGGCTAATGGGCTACGCCGCAAGAAAGAACACTGGCGTGAACGACCCCATATTTCACCGAATCGTGGTGATGGACGACGGAAAAACACAGTTCTACCTGATCTCCACTGACGTGTGCGTGTTCTCCCCAACCGTCTATAAAGAATTTGCTCAGGAGATGAAGCAGAAATTAGGCATCAACCCCGTAAATATCTGGTGGACAACAACCCATACCCATTCGGCTCCTGAAGTTGGACCGCCGGAGATGTACGACATCTTACTGAAGGGCCGTTCGGATCATGCGTGGAGCCGGGAATATCTGGCGCTCGTGAAAACGAAATTGGAGCAGGGAATAGTTGAAGCGCGATCGAAACTAGCTCCGGCGCGCCTCGGTATAGGCACCGGCACCTCGCTTGCAAATATCAATCGCCGAGCCCGTGACATTGACGGCAAGATCTCTCTGGGGCTCAATCCCGATGGTCCGGCTGATCGCCAAATCGGGTTGTTGCGGCTTGAAAAAACAGAGGGCTCGCTCATTGCGATAATCGCCAATTACGCGATGCATGGCACTGTGCTGGGCGGACGGTTTATGAAGATCAGCGGGGACGCGCAGGGGATGGTGGCGGGCTATGTAGAAAAGAAACTTGGCGTGCCGATGCTGTACATCAACGGAGCGGCGGGCAACATTGCTCCCATCTACAGCGTTTACGACACGCCAGGCGCGGGCCATCTTTCGCAGTTCGGCGTGCTGCTTGGCGACAAAATCCTGGACACCGTGCAGCGCACCAAGGTGTCCTTTGCGCCCGTTGAACTCGCCGCCGCGGAGGCGATAATAGAAACGGCACGCAAGCCGGGACTCACCTGGACACCGGCGCTTCAAGACTTTGCATCACAATCGGCAGCAGGAGAGCAGATGGTCCGTATTCCGGTTCGTTTTATGCGCATTAATGATCTGATGTTGTGGGCTGCACCGGTGGAACTGTTCTGCGAAATCTCGATGGCCGTGCGCGAGGCGTCCCCATTCCGCAACACGTTCTATTTCGGTTATACGAACGGCTGGATCGGCTATCTCCCAACCGCCGAAGGATTCCGCGAGGGCGGCTATGAACCAACAACGTCGCCATTCACCGAAAAGGCGGAAGATGATTTCCGTCGTGGAGTAATCAGCCAGATCAAGGCGATGACGCGCTAAACCTGAATGCCGAAGTTGCTCTGTGAGTCAGAAATCCCACCAAGGGTTATACGTAAAAGCCTGAGCGAAGAGCCTCGGCAAAAGTGCCGACGCGGCAGACACGAAGGCACAGCTGTGTCAATCTATGCTTATGCGTACGTCTCTCCTATCGCTCCTACTTTGCGCCACGTTGCATGCGCAGGCCTTCAACCCGAACCTGTGGCAAAGCATCCGATGGCGAATGATTGGGCCGTTCCGGGCAGGGCGAACCGTTGGTGCCGCCGGAATTCCCAACCAGCCGAATACCTTTTTTATTGGCGTCAACAACGGCGGAGTATGGAAAACCACAGACGCGGGCCGCACGTGGAAGCCTCTATTTGACAACCAGCCAACAGGCTCCATAGGCGACATTGCTGTCGCCCCCTCCAACCCCAATATCATCTACGTAGGCAGCGGCGAAGGTCTGCAGCGGCCCGATCTTTCAACTGGCGACGGCCTCTACAAATCGATCGACGGTGGGAAGACCTGGCGCAACATGGGTCTTCGCTCGGCGCAGCAGATCGGCGGGATCACGGTTGATCCTAAGAATCCGGATCGCGTATTCGTAGCAGCGCTGGGCCACCCTTATGGACCTAATGAAGAGCGTGGCGTGTATCGAACAATTGATGGTGGCGAAACCTGGCAACGGGTGCTGTACAAAGACGAAAACACCGGCGCTATTCAGGTTGAGTTCGATCCCAGTGATTCTCAAACCATCTACGCCGACCTGTGGGCAGGCCGTCAGGGACCTTGGGAAAATGGTGCGTGGCAAGGTCCGGGCAGCGGCCTCTTCAAATCGACCGATGGCGGTACAACCTGGAAGCAACTCACAAAGGGACTGCCAACTATTGAACAGGGCTT
>JBBRJC010000097.1:0-9464 GCA_038220135.1 Bryobacterales bacterium
ATGAAGGTGATGCTTCGTTCCACCAAGCGCGCGCCGTTCAAATATAACGAGGGAATGAAATTTGTTGAGGAAGTGGTTGAACGCTTCAAGGCGTTGCGTGACCGCGTGGGATCTGGAGTGGATATCGGAGTTGAGTTTCACGGTGCCATTCAGCCGCCAACGGCGATGTCATTGATGAAGGCGCTGGAGCCTTTCCACCCCTGGTTTTACGAAGAGATCGCCCAGGCATTGAATGTGGACGTAATGGCAGAGATGGCGCGAAAAACGCACATTCCAATCGCGACAGGCGAACGCATTTTCACGAAGTGGGGCTTCAAGGAAATCCTGGAAAAGCGCGCGGCTACAATCCTGCAGCCCGATATTTGCTACGCCGGAGGCATCACGGAATTGAAGATTATCGCAGGCATGGCAGAGGCCTACTATACGCCGCTCGCCCCGCACAATCCACAGGGTCCGTGCTCGCTTGCCGCGAGCCTGCAGTTGGCTGCATCGATTCCCAATTTTCTGATTCAGGAACGCGGCGACAACGAGTATACCGACCTGCTCGCCAAGCCCCTACCGCCGGTGGTGAACGGGTATCGACCATTGCTGACTGATCCCGGTCTTGGCATCACGATTGATGAAGGCAAGCTGATGGCGCAAGTAGGCGAGCCGCGTCCATACCGCGCGCAGTTCGATGAAGATGACGGATCTGTGGTGGATTGGTAGACCAGCGGCTTTGAACTAGGTGGGGCCGTTAAAGGCCCCGCCTAAAACACGTCCTACTGACTAACCTTCAAAACCCAGGCAGGCTGCGTCATTAACTCCTCCGGCATAACGGGCATATCCACAGCAATCCCACCTGCCACGGCCTTGAACTTCAGCGCCCCACCACCCAGCAGCGTTACCGACTTGGCTCCAGCCACATCGTTCACGACGAATTGCTTGCCCGGCCAGCGTGGCAAAATTGCATAAACTGCATTGCCCTTCGCTGTGAAAAATGCCTCGATCCCAGCCTTGCCCGCAGCAGGCTTCCCCGCTAGTTTCGTCACATCGTAATTTGTCGAATATTCCTTGTTGTACTCGGTCTTGGGCTGCTCTCCCGCACCCCATTGCCGAGTCGCCTTCCATGGCTTGGTGCCGTAAATCGCATCGCCGTTGACCTTCAACCAACTCCCGATTTGAATCAGACGCTCTTCCATCACCACCGGAATTGTACCGTCGCCATCAGGCCCAATATCCAGCAGCAAATTCCCGCCGCGGCTGACCAGATCAACCATCATAATCACCAGTTCACGACCCGAGCGGTAATGCGCCAAATTCTCCGCCCGGTTGTACCCGTAGCTGAATCCCATGCCACGGCTCTCTTCCCATTCATGTTTGATGTCGCTCATCCCCGGCGTGTATTCCGTGGTCCAATAACCGCCGTGTTTGTGACGGGAATCTTTGCCCCAGCGGTCGTTGATCACAACCTCATCTTTCACCGCCGAATCATTCAACAACCAAGCCAGCAGTTCCGGGCTCTTCCATTCAGCCGAGGGCAAATCCCATTCCCCATCACTGAAAATAATAGAAGGCTTATAGCGCGTCACCAGATCCTTAAATTGCGGGGTCATGTGCTCTTTGATGTAGCGCGGTTTGTCCGTCAACCACAGCGGGTTGTACCATTCGTAGAGCGAATAATAGTAGCCCATCTTCAAGCCCTTTTGCCTTACAGCGTCGGTTAAATCGCCAAGCACATCGCGTTTCGGCCCTACCTCAAGCGCATTCCACGGACGTCCCCAGGTTGCCGATGCTTCCTTGCTGGGCCACAATGCAAAGCCCTCGTGATGCTTCGACGTCAGTGCGACATATTTTGCGCCGGAGCGTTCAAACACATCCGCCCAATGAGCCGGATCAAACAGCTCGGCTCGAAACTGCGGTGCGAAGTTTTGATAAGGAAAATCCGCCCCATACTGCTTTTGATGGTAGGCCCATGTTCCGGTCTGAATGGCGCTCGCCTTCGGATCATCTTTGCCGCGAGTCATCGCGTTCCAATACCATTCCGCATACGCCAGCTTGCCCGGAATCACTGGCGCATACGCAGGAACGGAGTAAACGCCCCAATGAATGAAGATGCCGAATTTAGCATCTGTGAACCAGCTTGGCGTAGGACGTTTGTCGATGGATTCCCAAGTGGGTTGATAAGTTTGTGCCGTTAACCCGGCCAGCAGGAGCAAAAAACTCGATAGCGACTTCATAGCTACCTATTCTATATCCAGTAACCAGCCATAGAGGAGCGGCCCTGTACAATCTTGTTTCAATTGAAGAAACCCTCGTTGTTCAGCCGCTTTGCAAACACTGCCATCACTACCACTGCCACAGCTGCAACAAAACCGATGACAATCCAGGTGGTCTTAGGTCCACCCTTTTTTAGATTCACGGCTTCAACCGATCGGATCTCGCTGTACAGTAACTTTATCTCGCCTCTGTCATTCGTCCCTGCAAGTTTTCGTCCGGAGATGGTGCGAATCTTCACAGCGGTTCCGCTGTCAAAGTTTGACAGTGGCTTATTGGACGGCTGTTGTGCAAGCCCGCTGGTTGCCAGAAGGAATACCAATAGACAAGCAATATGTGCCCGAATCCATGCAGACCAATGATCATTTCGCACTCCGATAAATAGTTTGAAAGCTAACTTTACTAATAACATATGGGCTCAATGGCAGCCTCCCGGTGAGGTGCCCAAATACCGCGACGTATTGGCCGACAAAACTTTCTTGAAATATCCTACTCCTGCGGGGATCTACCCTTCAGAAGGGATAAGGAGGCAAGTGCCTATGAAGACCGAATTGGAAAAATTCTACAGCCTGATTGATGACATTGAAATTGCGATGATGACCACCCGACGGCCCGACGGCTATCTGATCTCACGGCCAATGGCCAATCAAAAACGAGCCGATGGCGCAGACTTGTGGTTTGTGACTTCTGACGAAAGCGCGAAGGTGCGAGAGCTGTCTTACGACCCTCAGGTTAATCTTGCGTATTTCAAGAGAAACACAATGGAATGGATCTCCGTTTCGGGAACAGCCACTCTTTCACGCGATCGACAAAAAATCAGCGAATTGTATGCCTCGGATTGGAAGATGTGGTTCGCCAACGACGGCGAAGATCCGAGGTTTGGCACCGCTGAAGACCCTCGACTGGTATTGATCGGAGTTCAAATACATCTTGCCGAATTTCTTGAAGTTAGGGAGTCGAAGCCAGTGGTTCTGTACGAACTGGCAAAAGGCTGGCTGACGGGGACGCAACCAGATATAGGCGAAATGCACGAACTGACGGAGCCGCGGCGGCCTCTCTAGTCGTCATCCTCATGACACCTCCGTCCCAGATCGCTCCATTGTGAAAAGGACTTTCACCTTCGAGCTGTCGAACATGCTCGGCACACGGCAAAGAGCGTCCCGAGGAGTCGGGACGCGGCAGACACGAGTGTCCGCGCCACAGTTCAAGTCCCTCCTTACTATCTGCGCAAAAACTGCCCGCTACAATAGGAACATGCTCCAGTGCCCTGTCCGCGATTGCCAATTGGCTCTGGTGCGCGAAGCCCGGCGTGTTGTTTGCCCGCGCAATCACTCTTTCGATGTCGCTCGCAGTGGCTATATCAATCTGCTGCAACCCCAGGAACGGAAGTCTAAAAAGCCCGGCGATACTGTGGCTGCCGTAACCGGGCGGCGCAATATTCATGATCACGGATTTACCGGCCCGTTGCTGCGCGGCATTTCTGAACTTGCCAATCCATCGTCCTCCGATGTGGTTCTGGACGCTGGGTGCGGCGAAGGTTTCTATTTGGGCAGCATGGCAACAGCTTCCGGTTTTGATGCGCATGGCGTTGATATTTCTATCCCTGCCATTGACGCCGCCGCGCGCCGATACCCTGGGGCGGAATGGGTTGTGGCCAATGCTGACCGAGCGCTGCCTTACCTGGACGATTCGTTTTCCCTGATTCTATCGATCACCGCGCGTATGAATGCCGTAGAATTCCGGCGAGTTATTCGCGCTGGCGGCCGTCTGCTGGTGGCTATCCCCGCGCCGGAGGATCTGATGGAACTGCGCGGGGCCGGACGTGATCGTATCGAGCGGACCGTGGAAACCTTTGCGCAGGACTTTCAGCTGATCGATCAGCAGCGCGTCACTACCACTGGCAAGTTGGACGCCGGATCAGTCCAGGACTTACTGCATTCCATTTACCGGCCAATGCAGGCCCAGCCTGCTGCTGCTATGCGCGTTACTTTTAGCCTTGATCTGCTGCACTTTTCTGCCAAGGCGTGAACAACAAGTTATCAGGCTGCCAAGGCTAGATTGGGTTCGTTCTGCAGGCAGCATTGTTTGTACTTTTTGCCGGAGGCGCAGGGGCAGAGTTCGTTGCGTCCGACCTTCGGAGTGGAGCGGATGTAGGGTTCGTAGTCGGGGATTTCGATGTATTTGGGTTTGTTTTGTTCGAAGGTTACGGGAGTTCGTTCCTGGAACTTGTTCGAGGGGCGATTGGCCTTTAACTGGCTGAGTGCCTTATAGAAATTCCGTTCGGCGCGCATGCGGTAGGTTTCGATTCGGGCGAGGGTTTTGGAAAGGGATTCGTCTAGGAGGGGGTCGATTTCGCAAGTGGCGCTGAGTTCGGATTCCAGTCGATGGCAACGGTCGATGTTCCAGGCGGCGAGGATCAGCAGTTTGAAAATTGTCAGTTCTGATTGGCCGGCGGGGCGGACTTCTTGTTCGAATTTAGCGGTTAGGGTTTCGAATTGGGTTCGTTCTTCTTCAGAGCGGATTACCGGGTAGGCGCAGTTTAGGCCGTGCTTGGTGGCGTTTTGGGAGGAGGAGGATTTTCCTTCCTGGGTGCGGGGACCGGTTGACAGTTTGGAATTCAATTGATTGGCTTCGATTTGCGCGATGGTGGACATGGTGGGCTCCTTGGGTTTTTTAAATGGAAAAGGCAATCACGGCGGCTGCCTTTTCTGTGTGTAAGATAGCAGGTGTTGTTTTTGGACTGACGATCTGATGGCGGCAAAGTGCTGAAACAATTGGAGTTGTACTTTCGATTTGAGTGTGATTCGCGTTGCTGGTACTGAAGGAGATGGGGTACTAGTGGAAGCGGGAAGAGCGAAGGTAACGCAACGGAGGTAGGGCGCATCGTAAACTTTAGGCGTGGCGATCTCAAATCACAAGTTGGCTCGGTATGGCGTGCTGCTCGCATTCTCGATTTCGCTGCGTGCGCAACCCACGCTGGACGAAGGCTACCGGCAGATGTACAACCTGGAGTTCGATCAGGCGCACAAGACTTTTGCAGAATGGATGCGCGTACATCCTGCTGACCCGCTTGGTCCGGCCTCCGATGCTGCTGGTTATCTATTCACTGAACTTGACCGGTTGCATATTTTGCAAGGCGAGTTCTTTTTGCATGATGAAAACTTTCGCACCAAGCAAAAACTTACAGTTGATCCGGTTGCGGTGAAATTGTTCCGCGGCCAACTGTCCCGTGCTAGTGAGTTGGCCAACAAAATTTTGGCAACTGAACCCCGCAATACCAATGCCCTTTTTGCCAGTACGCTTGCGGTGGGCCTGCAGTCTGACTTTGATGCACTTATTGAAAAGCGCTACTTGAGTGCGATTTCGGCTACAAAGCAGGCTCGGAATCTTGCGGAAAAACTGCTTGCGATTGACCCCAATTTTCACGACGCCTGGGTGGCGGTGGGTATTGAAAATTATCTGCTGAGTCTGAAACCGATGCCCGTTCGCTGGGTGCTGCAACTAACCGGAAGCAAGACGGACAAAGCGCTTGGTATTGAAAAACTTCGCATCACTGCTGAAAAGGGCCGGTACTTCAAACCATTTGCGGAACTGATGCTGGCCGTTGCTGCGCTGCGCGATTCCGACAAACCAACCGCGCGCAAGATTTTAGAAAAGCTTGCCAATGAGTTTCCGAAGAATCATCTTTACCAACAGGAGTTAGGCCGTCTCAAGTAGGCTAGTCATTAGATGCATATCGCCAGCGCTGCCAGCGCACTTCCTAAGAACCAGTACGACCAGCGTATTTTGCTGAACGCCTTAGTGCAGTTTTGGGGTGCGAAGCTGGACAACCCGCAGTTCATTGAACGGCTGCACAATCGCGTTGGGGTGGAAACGCGCCATCTGGCATTGCCGATGGAGGAGTATTACGGAATCACGAATTGGGGCATCGCCAATAATCACTGGATTGAAGCTGCCGTCAACCTCAGCGAAGAAGCGCTGACGCTTGCGCTGGAACGGGCGGGGCTTGAGAAAGAACAACTGGGGGCAATCTTTTTCGTTTCTGTAACTGGTGTGGCCAGCCCATCAATTGATGCACGGCTGATCAACCGCATGAAGCTGCCGCTGAACTTGAAGCGCGTTCCCATTTTTGGTTTGGGATGCGTTGCCGGTGCTGCTGGGGTGGCGCGCGCGGCTGATTACGTGAAGGCATATCCAAGGCAAGTGGCGGCTGTGATCGCTGTGGAACTTTGCTCGCTTACACTGCAACATGACGATTTGTCGATTGCTAATTTGATCTCGTCCGGTCTGTTTGGCGATGGTGCGGGCGTGGCGCTGATTGCTGGTGACGAGGTGCCATCGAGCGGGCCGCAGATCCTGGCAACGGAATCCGTTTTCTATCCAGACACTGAGCAGGTGATGGGCTGGGACATTTCTGATAAGGGTTTTAAGATCGTGCTTTCGCGGGAAGTGCCGGTGGTGGTTGAGCAAAATTTGCCTGGGGATGTGGACAGGTTTCTTGCCGCGAACGGCCTGAGGCGGACTGACATTGGAAGTTGGATTTTGCACACCGGCGGGCCTCGCATTTTGGAAGCGACCGAGGTTGCATTGGGGTTGCCCGAAGGATCGCTAGATGCTTCCTGGGCGTGCTTGCGGCGCACGGGTAATCTTTCGTCGGCTTCGGTCCTACTCGTGCTGGAAGAATTTATGATGAACCGCAGGCCTGCTGCCGGAAGCTACAGTCTGATGGCGGCGATGGGTCCGGGGTTTTGTTCTGAACTGATCTTGTTAAGGTGGTGAGCCTTTGGGCATCGCAAACAGCACCGACGTTCTAGTGGTTGGCGGGGGGCCTGCCGGCTTGGTTGCGGCGATTGCGGCGCGGCGCAAAGGCTTCCATGTTGTAGTGGCCGATGGAGCGCGGTTGCCGTTCGACAAAGCTTGCGGTGAAGGTTTAATGCCGGCTTCTGTTGCATCGCTTAGGCGGCTGGGGGTTGAGTTGCCGGAAGCCGATTCGATGCCGATCCACGGTCTTCGATTTCTGAACAACAATGTAACGATCGACGCGTCGTTTCGAGGGAGTGCTGGGGTTGGAGTGCGGCGCACCAAGTTGCATACAATTCTTGCTGCCCATGCTGAAGCTGCCGGGGTGAAACTGCTGTGGGAAACTCCGGTAAATCAAGTGGCGGCTACTTGGGCGAATATCGATGGCGGCCAGCTGCATTTTCGATATTTGATTGGTGCTGATGGAAATGCCTCTACTGTGCGCCGGACTTGCGTGTTGAGTAAGGTGACTGTTTCGGGTACGCGATATGGCTTTAGGCAGCACTACGAAATTGCTCCGTGGGCCGATCGGGTGGAAGTTCACTGGACCACTGGTTGCCAGATTTACGTGACGCCTGTTGGCACCGAGACGGTTGGTGTGGCGGTGCTTTCTCGCGATTCCAAAATGCGACTGCAGCAGGCGCTGCCATTGTTCCCATTGCTGGCGCGGCGACTTGCCGGGGTGCGGACCATCACTGCTGAACAAGGTGCTGTTTCGGCGTCGCGACATTTGGATCATGTGGTTTTGGGACGGACTGCATTGATTGGTGATGCCTCCGGTTCTGTGGACGCTATCACTGGTGATGGACTGTCGATAGCCTTTGCTCATGCTGAGGCGCTGGCTGAGGCGATAGAGGCTGACGACCTTGCACTTTATGAAAAAGCGCATCGGCGTATTCGTCGAGGGCCGGCGATGATGGCGGGGTTGCTATTGACGATGGACCGGCATGAACTGATACGGCGGCGCGTGTTTTCGGCATTTTCAGCGCAGCCGTCGCTGTTCACCAATATGCTGGCAATGCACACTGGTGCGGCATCTCCGCAATTGGCTGCACTGACGATTTTGTCACTTGGCTGGAACCTGCTGGCGGGATGACTATGAAGTTTCTGCCCTTATTTATGCTCTCCGTTTCGGTGTTCGCCAGCGGTACTGTACTGAATTTCGACACAACACAATTGAAAGTGAACTGGAGGTTGAACACAGTGCTGCATACTGTTCATGGCACCTTTCAATTCAAGAGCGGCACGATTCGCTTTGATGCGGCGACGGGCAAAGCTAGAGGGGCCCTGGTTGTTGATGCGCGCAGCGGCGAGAGTGGCAACGGGTCGCGCGATCAGCGTATGCACAAGAGCATTATTGAATCTACAAAGTTCACTGAGATTCTTTTCACGCCGGATCAAGTACAGGGCCGGGTTCCAGAGTCGGGAACGGGGTTGCTGCAAATTCACGGAATCTTCACGCTGCATGGTGCGCAGCATGAGGTGACGATGCCGGTTCAAGTGAAGGTGGATGCCGGAGTGATTGCAGTTAGCTTGTCGTTCAAAATTCCATACGTTAGTTGGGGTTTGAAAAATCCCTCCACGTTCCTGCTTCGCGTAGACGACAATGTGGATATCGCGTTCCAATCGGTGGGGCGGATATCGCACTAGGGGAAGGTCACAATGCCAGGTAGCGTTCAAGAGCGAGTCATCGAAACCATAGCCAAGACACAGCACATTGATGCGGCCACTGTAAGGGCGGAAAGCACTTTTGTGGAATTGAAGATTGACTCATTGGACGGGTTGCAAATTGTCTTTGCGTTGGAGGAAGAGTTTCGGGTCAGCATTCCTGACGAGGCAGCGAAGGGCTTCACTTCGGTTTCGCAGGCAATTGAAGGTATTGAAATGCTGCTGGCGAAAAAGGCTGAAGCGTGAGGCGCGTTGCGGTCACTGGTCTTGGTGTGGTGTCGGCCTGCGGCAATAATGTGAATGAGTTTTGGCAGTCGATGCGTGAGGGCAGGTCTGGCATCAGGCCGATTCAAGCTGTTGGCTGTGGCGGGTTGAAATTTACCAATGGTGCGGAAGTTATTGGTTTTGATGCGCTGCAATATTTGGATGCGAAGGCGGTATCTCAGCTTGACCGTACGGTGCATCTTGCGGCGGCGGCATCGGCGGAAGCGCTGCTTGATTCTGGTGTAACGTTGGTGCCGCATCGTTCGGCGGTGGTTACTGGATGTGCGATTGGGGGCAAGCCGACTGAGGATGAATCTTATCGGCAGTTGTATGCGGAAGGGAAAACGCGCTTCAATCCGTTGACAATTCCAAAGATTATGGCGAACGCTGCGGCCAGTTGGATTTCGATGACGTTCGGTATTACTGGGCCCGTTTATAACATTTCGACTGCATGCGCTTCGGCGGGGCATGCGATT
>JBBRJC010000098.1:0-9455 GCA_038220135.1 Bryobacterales bacterium
TGTGTTGCATGCGCAACTGAGCGGGCGTATTGTGGATGAGCGCGCGGCGGACGAAAACCGCTACCGCGAACTTGCGGCGCATGTGCGGCAACGCAACAATGTCTGATTTTTCGCGGATTTTGGTGATCCGGCTTGGTGCCATGGGCGACATCTTTCATACGATGCCAGCAGTGGCAGGTCTGCGTTTGCGCTATCCCAAAGCGGTAATTACCTGGGTGGTGGAAGCGAAGTGGCAGGCCTTGCTTAGTGGCTGCCCGTTCATTGATGAAGTGTTCCCTTTGGACCGCACCAGTATTGGTGGCATCGCGCATGCATGGGGGCAGTTGCGGCAGCGCAAGTTCGATTTCGCGATCGATTTTCAAGGGCTGATGAAGTCCGGCTTGATTGCTCGCGCCAGTGGTGCTGATCAGCGGCTGGGGTATGAGCGGGATCAACTGCGAGAGGTCCTGGCGGCGATGTTTTATAACACCAGCAAGGCTGTTGCCGCGGTTCATGTTGTGGATCGGCATCGGCAGCTTGCCTCGGTCACTTCGCCTGTCGAATTCTACTTGCCTCAGGGCGCAGTGGAAGCGGAGTTGCCCGCTGGGCAGTACGTGTTGACATGTCCGATGGCCGGTTGGGGTGCCAAGCAATGGCCACAGGAATATTATGTTGAGCTGGCGCGGGGCGTGGCGGCGGAGCTTGGAATGCCGCTGGTTGTGAACGGACCGCCGGCCGCTTCGTTCGATCATTTTTCGCCTGCGCTTGTGCATCTTTCGGGCTTGCCCGGTTTGATTGATGCAACGCGCCGGGCCACTGCTGTGGTGGGCCTGGATAGTGGACCGCTGCATATGGCAGCGGCAATTGAAAAACCTGGAGTGGCAATTTTTGGACCAACTGATCCGGCCCGCAACGGCCCTTATGGAACCTCGCTTCGTGTGTTGCGCTCAACAGCTGCAACTACAACTTATAAGCGCGACAATATGGAACATGCTGCCATGCGAAGCATTACGCCGCGCATGGTGCTTGACGAACTAAAACAATGCCTGGCAACCTCTTCCCGAAACCTTACGCAGACGCGGTAGCCCGACTGCGTGTCCCTAGCGGCTTCCTGCTATTGGGCGCGTTCCTGTGGTTCGCCGCGCCATCGCTTCGCTCTATTGTTTGGGGCCTGCCTGTTGCTCTGTTCGGCCTGTGGCTACGTGGTTGGGCGGCCGGACATCTGGAAAAAAACGAGCGCGTAGTTTCAAGTGGTCCTTACCGTTTTTTGCGCAATCCGCTGTATGCGGGGACTCTGATTGCGGCCTTGGGTTTGACGTTGGCGGCGCAACAGATGTGGCTGGCGCTGTTGTTTGGGTTGGTGTTTTTAGGCGTGTATTGGCCTCGAATGGAATTGGAAGATCAGCATTTGCGTGATCTGTTTCCAGGCTATCCGGCTTATGCGGAGCAAGTGCCATTATTGTGGCCGCGCTTTCCTGGCATCGATTCCGATGGTGCGTTTCGGTGGGCGATTTATATGCACAACGAAGAGTACAAGGCGCTGATAGCGTTTCTGGTTGCGGTTGGGTATCTGGTGTGGCGGGCGTAGTTGAATTAGATCGATTTGGGATCGAGTACTTCAATTTCAGAATAGCGCTGGAAGTCGGCAGTGTTGAAAGTCAGAATCTTGGTTACGTTATGGACAATTGCGGAGGCTACGAGACGAGTGTCATGTACTTTCGTGCCGGAAACTGAATACTTGGATACTAGCTTTTTCCAAAGAGGATAGACATCCGGGTTTTCTGGAAGGATCATATATTCATCTTCCAGTCGAGCGACTATGTTTCTAATTTGACTTGGCAGCATTCCCAGCCCATTTCTATTTAGGGGTCGGGTTGCACTGTTCCAAAATTCAACTATGTTTTGGGGAGCTATACAAATTTCGGTACGTTGCTCTCTGAGTCTCTCAATAGCCGCACTGGCGACCTCGTGCTGCACATCGGTTATATTAACCACCCTCATCAGGATATTGGTATCAGCCATGACCAGCATTTAGTCGTCTTCGTTCTCCGGGGCGTACATAGCTTCGCGGGTTAGTGCGTAATCGGAAAGAACGGGCATCGGAGGAAGCGTCGCTATGAACTCACGTAATGATCGAGTCCTTTCTGCGGGCGTTCTCTCCATACCGACCTGAGTGTTTATATTTTCCAGTCGATAGCTGTTCTTCAGATTGTTCACGGTTTCGATCAGTGCCTTGGCAACTGGCTCCGGCAGACCTTCGAGTGTAATTACTTGTTGCATTTCAACCTCTATTGTAATGGTATCAACGTTCTCGATGCTCCAGTTCGCCTGCCGTCTGGTGTACAATCGCATCGATGATTCGCATAACCAGGTTGTTTTTCGCACTCTCCCTTTCCGCAGCTTTTGCGCAAGGGTTCGAGGTTTCTGCGCCGGCTGAATATCAGGTGATTCAACGGGGGGCGTTGAATCGTGGTGAGATTCCTGTTAAAGGAAAAGGCACCGGAAATGTTGAGGCGCGTGTTTCTACGCCCTCTGGATTGCCACTACCTGGCTTGGATTGGAAACCGATCGGGGCTGCTCGCGGGGGGAGTTTTAGAGGGAAAATCGCAGGCGTTCCCACCGGTGGGCCGTACATGATCGAAGTGCGGTCAGCAGGTAAAACTGCGGCGGTGAAGAACGTTTTTGTTGGCGATTTGTGGATTCTTGCCGGTCAATCGAACATGGAAGGCGTGGGTAATTTGGAAGATGTCCAGCCGCCGCATCCGATGGTGCAGACCTTCGACATGAGCGATGTCTGGGGCGTTGCCAAAGAACCGCTACATTCGTTGCCCGACTCCGCAGATCGTGTTCATTGGAGGAAGAATCAGGCAGGTCAGTTGGAGCGGCTGACAGGTGCTGCCCGCGACAAATTCGTTTCCGGACGCAAGAAGGGCGCGGGTTTGGGGCTGCCTTTTGCGGTTGAATTGTATGAACGAACCAGAGTGCCAATCGGGTTGGTGCCTTGTGCGCATGGTGGGACATCGATGGCGCAGTGGAACCCCGATTTGAAGGAGAAAGCAGGCGATTCTTTGTATGGTTCAACCATTCGCCGCTTCAATGAAGTTGGCGGTCGGGTGGCTGGCATCCTTTGGTATCAGGGTGAATCGGATGCTTCTCCAACGGCAGTTGGTGTCTTTCCAGATAAGTTTGAAAAGTTGATTGCGGCGTTTCGCGCAGATATGAAATCGCCTGAATTGCCGTTCTACTACGTGCAGATTGGACGCCATGTGGCCAACTCAAATGTCACCGAATGGAACCGTATCCAGCAGATGCAACTTGATGCGGAGAAGATCAAAAATACGGCCATGGTGTCGTCGATCAACTCAGTTATTGATGATGGTATTCATGTAAGCACGCAGGACCAAAAGAAGCTGGGGCGGAATTTGGCGATGATTGCCTGCCACGATTTGTTCCTCGATGTTGGTGGCTGCAAGGGTTTCAAACGAGGGCCGCGGCCGGTAGCGGTGACGCAACAAGGCGAAGGGGCTAACTTTGCATTGCGCGTGCAGTTTGAGTCCGTCAACGACAAACTGCGCGCCGATGGACGGATTCAAGGCTTTGCTGTTTTGAACAAAGAAGGTGTGGCAGTGCCTGCCATTTATAAGGCGATTGCCGATCCGAAAGATCCCACGGCGGTGCTGCTTTACATCACTGGTAAGCTTCCGGAAAGCGCCAGGTTGATGTATGGTTTGGGCCGTGATCCGATTTGCAATTTGGAAGACAGCATCGGTATGGCGGTGCCTGTTTTCGGGCCGATGCCGATACTGTAATGCAATCACCGGCGCTATGTGGAAGGCCGGTTCGCATTGAGTTCCTTTGTGGCTTGACAGTTTATCGGGGCAAATTGCTTAGCGGTGAATCGAAGGGGCAGGAGGTTCATGCCGGGAGTTTTCTTCGCGAACGGCGGATTGTTTTGGACACCGCATTGCTTGAGGATTGGGACGAACTGAATCGAATTCTGGTTCACGAAATATTCCACTTTGCCTGGGTGCGGCTGGGCAATCCGAAGCGCCGGTCTTTTGAGTCGCTACTCCGTTCTGAGTATTCGGCCAAGGCTCGCGGCGAGTTGGGGTGGTCTGCGCAATGGCGCAAAGATGAACTGACTGTGGCTGATTTTGAGAGCCGTTCGCGGCGCTGGCGTGACTACAGCGTGGAGAGTTTCTGCGACTCTGCTGCGTGCCTTTATTCTGGTTGCAAGGTGCACGCGGAGTTCACTTTGGCCAATCGCTGGAAGAAGCGAAGAGAAAAGTGGTTTGCGGGAATATTTGAAGCCTCTGGCGTCCTTATATAATTAAGGAGGAGGCCGCATTTGTTCAAACGTGTATTGCCGGTTGTGATCGTAGCTGGCTTCCTGGCTGGATGTATGGACAACCAAAGTAGCCGGGTTGCCATCAAGCCTATTGAAAAACGGAATCCTGCGCCTGATTTCACGCTGAAGGATGCTGACGGCAAAATGCTGAAGTTAAGCGACCACAAGGGTAAAGTTGTGTTGCTGAATTTTTGGGCGACCTGGTGCGGTCCGTGCCGTATTGAAATTCCGTGGTTTATTGAATTTGAACAGAAGTATCGTGACCAGGGATTGGTGGTGATTGGCCTGTCGATGGACGATGATGGCTGGGGGTCTGTGAAACCATACATGGCCAGTACTCGTATTAACTATCGTATGGCTTTGAGTGACGATATGACTGCTGTGCGCTACGGTGGAATTCAGTCGCTGCCGACAACGTTTTTGATTGACCGAGAAGGGCGCATTAGCGCTGTACATACTGGCTTGCCGAGAAAGAAGGATTATCAGAATGAAATTGATGAATTACTGGGGAATGCGACAACTACCGATGGCCGCTTTAAGCCTTTTGCTTCCACTTTATTCGCTCGCGCAAACTAGTGCTCCTGCCGCGAAAAAGCCGCTGAAAGCCGCGCCTGAGTTCGCTTTGAAGGATTCCGAAGGCAAGGTGATGAAGCTCAGCGATTACAAGGGCAAAGTGGTGTTGCTGAATTTCTGGGCCACCTGGTGCGGACCCTGCAAATTGGAAATGCCCTGGTTCATGGAGTTTGAGAAAACCTACAAGGACAAGGGTTTTGCCGTGCTTGGAGTTGCTATGGATGATGAAGGCTGGGATGCGGTGAAGCCTTATTTGCTGAAGAACAAGGTGACCTACCGGATCGCGGTTGGTGATGAGGCGCTGGCCACAAAATATGGTGGTGTTGAATCGATGCCGACTAGTTTTGTGATCGACAAACAGGGCCGGATTGTGGCGACACATGTGGGGTTGGTTTCTAAGAAGGATTATCAGGATGACATTGAAAAATTGCTGGGCCCGGCCAAAGTTGTTGCTCCTAAGCGGACTAGTGTTCCTGCTCGTCCCCGGGGCCAGTTGGGCGCAGAATAACGTACTTTCAGTGGAAGTGCCGGCGCGCACGGTTTTGAAAAAAGCTGATGCGGTGGAAGTGAAATTCAAAGTGACGTTGAAGCCGGGATTTCATGTGAATTCCAACAAGCCGTCGGATGAATATTTGATTCCCCTGCGGCTCACTTTCGATGGTACGCCGATTGAGGCCGTCTCTACGGCATTTCCGCAACCGAAGCTGGAAAAGTATGTTTTTGCGGACAAGCCATTGTCTGTTTATTCGGGTACTTTTGAGATTGTGGCAAAGTTGAAGGCGAAGCCGGATGCGCGGTTGGGAATCAATTTTGGTACGGCCAAACTGCGGTATCAGGCTTGCGATAGCAATTCTTGCCTGCCGCCGAAAACGTTGGAAGTAAAAGTGCCGTTTGAAGTGTTTTGAAGCGCACGCTAATCATTCGTCCGGGTGCCATTGGCGACGCGATTGTGTCGCTACCTGCGCTTGAGTTTCTGGGCTCTGAATATACTGAGGTGTGGGCGCCGTCGGTGAATTTGCCGTTGTTTTGGTTCGCTGACTGCGTGCGTTCGATTGCTTCCACGGGCCTTGAAATGGTTGGAGTGACCGACGCGCCACTGCCGCCGGAACTCGGTTCATTTGATCGCATTGTTTCCTGGTATGGCAGCAATCGAGCGGAGTTTCGCGAGGCACTTCGGGGGCTTCCGGTTGAGTTCCATTCTGCATTGCCGGATGCTGCCGGATTGCCCGCAACTGATTTCTACTTGAGTCAAGTTGGTGCAGCTTTGGGTGCTGTTCCGTCTCTCCCATTTTGGGCACCAAAGCGTGAGTTCATCGCCATCCATCCATTCAGTGGAAGCATTCGCAAAAATTGGGCGCTTACCAATTTTCAACAGTTGGCTGAAACGATGACGCTCCCTGCGGAGTGGGCGGCCGCACCGGATGGAGCACATCGCTATGAAGGGCTGCGGGAGGTGGCCCAGTGGCTTTCCAGCGCTCGCCTGTATGTTGGCAACGACAGCGGCATCACACATCTGGCGGCAGCGGTGGGGACACCTGTGATTGCGTTGTTTGAGAATCCGCAAAGCGTTTGGGTGCCCAGAGGTCCGGTGGTGGAAATTGTTGATATGGGTTCCGCTACTCCTGCCGATTTGGCCGGGCGCTGTGTTAGACTCCTAAACAAATGATGCGGAAACTGGCACTATTCATCCTTGTAGCCTCGCTTGCATGTGCGGCCTCCAAGCTCACCAAAGTTCACACGATTGCTGGAACTGGATCGGCTGGATTCAGCGATACCCTGATTGATAATCCATTTGGCGTGATCATCGGTCCTGACGGCAATATCTACTTTTGTGAATATGGCAATCATACGCTGCGAAAGCTGGATCCAAAAACCGGCAAACTGACTGTAATCGCTGGCACAGGAAAGAAGGGTTATAGCGGGGATGGGGGTCCGGCTACGGAAGCTACTTTTAACCTGCCGCACGAAATGCGCTTTGATAAGGCCGGCAATATTTTTGTTGCCGATATGATGAACCACGCAGTCCGCCGCATTGATGCAAAGACCCATATCATTACAACGTTTGCCGGCAAAGGCGAAGCAGGGTTTGGAGGCGACGGCGGGCCAGCAGCAAAAGCGCAATTTAAACAACCGCATTCTGTGCAATTTGATCCGCAGGGCAATCTACTGGTTTGCGATATTGGCAATAATCGCATTCGGAAGATCGACAAGAAAACCGGAATGATCAGCACTTTTGCAGGGACCGGTGACAAGAAGCCTACAGTGGATGGGGCAAAGCTGGCGGGGAGTTCCTTAAATGGGCCACGGGCGATCGATTTCGACCTTAAGGGCAACCTTTATCTGGCACTGCGCGAAGGCAATCAGATCTATCGTATCGACACGAAGAAGGGAACCATTCACCATCTGGCGGGTACGGGCGAGAAGGGTTACGCGGGCGACAAAGGGCCGGCCAAAGAGGCGAAGCTATCCGGGCCGAAGGGCGTGGCGTGGTCTCCTGATGGGGGGCTTTATTTGGCCGATACGGAGAGCCACACGATTCGGCGTGTTGACTTAACTTCAGGTGTTATCACGACTGTTCTGGGTACGGGTGAAAAGGGTGATGGGCCCGAGCCTGACCCACTGCAATGTAAGCTGGCGCGCCCGCATGGTGTATTTATCGACAAAAAAGGACGCCTATATGTTGGTGACAGCGAGGCGCACCGAGTCAGGCTGGTGGAGTAGTTTTACTTTGTGAAGCGGATAATCTGTTTTGATTCACCGCCGATATAGAGTCGCGGAGCGGAGCCTGCATAGGAATCTGTTTCGTTCTTTCCGGTGCCGAGCACTTGCGGATACCAGTTTGTGCTGTCGGTGATCTTTAATGGGGTGGAAAGCTTTTCCGGTTCAGCTGGGTCGGCGAGGTAGGCAAGATAAATTCCTTCCTGTGGCCAATCTTTTGCGCAGCAGGCATGGTTCAGCAACATTACATACTTCTGCAGATACCAGTTCCAATGAAGTGAAGGCCCCCAATAGGCATCAGTATGGTCTGTTTCCCAGCCTGATCTTACCGGCAGAATTGGAGTTGCTTCCCCATCCAGGCCTGGTTGATTCCAGAGACCATTGAAATACTTCTGCACTTTTCCAACAGGTTTCTTGCGATCGGCAAACGCCATTCGCGCGGTTGCCACGCCCTGCTTTGATGCATCGCCACCATATTGGCCGAAATAGAAATAGAAGAACGATTTTTGCCTGTCCAGCACGACAGAAAAGTCCCCGTTGCCGCCAGCGAAATAGCCGTTTCCTGCATCGCAGTTGGGCGGATAGGGTGAGGTGATCACTACTCCAAGATCTTCGAAGGAAAGCCCTCCGTCAGTTGAAACGGCCGCTCCAATCTGGGGCGCAGTCATGTAAGTGCCCGCGCACATTCCATCTGGTTCATGATGATACCAGGCGTAAATCGTGCCGTCGCTATCGGTCCAGATCGATTCTATCCAGCGCCGCACCCGATCGTATTTGTCGAACAGTATTATTCGTGCGGCCGTTGCACGCGCAGCTGAACTACCCTCCACACGTAAGGGCATTCCTGAAGAGTTGTAAATGTATAGCTTGCCATCCTGCCAATATGCAGGACTATTGGAATCCACAACACCCATCATTTTGACTGCGGCTGTTGTGGTAGTTTCAACAACCGCGCTTTGAGAAAAGCAAACGCCTGTCGATAAGAAGGCGAAGATAGAAATTTTCACTATAATCTTTAGATCGGCCAAGACGCGCCGTTCGTTACATATATTAATCAGAAAATGGGTAAAAGTTGCGAAAGAATTGTTAAGCTACGGTAAAAAGCCAATCTCACTTACAACCAAGCCCAACTTTCGTTGGTCATTCGGTGGGGTGAACGTACTATCTACGACAAGTGTAATGGTAGACCAGGCATTCTTGCTGGGTAAGACAGATTCCTTGAAGTGGTATAGCCCCGGTTTAAGAAGCGGTTTTTGCAATACGGATTGTCCATCAATCAGTAACTCTATGTTACGGGCGGTAGCGGATTCAGGTAAGTAAAGTTTAATTTGTATCTGATTCTGGCTTGATTCCCGCTTCAAGAGCAGCACTCCTTTACCAGACATCCATCGCCACTGTCCGTTATCGGGATTGTAGAAACCACTTACTAGATGAGACTCCGATTCTGGTGCTCCCATTTGGATTCGCGACAGTGTTGGATTTCGCGCAACTATCATTTCGGCCTTAATTGTCTCAATTGGTTCTCCGAATAATAGGCTGAATGCTTCCATTCGTCCAGGGCTCACTGTAGAGTAAGCGGACTTAGCGTCGACTCCTATCAATTGAAACGGCATTGATGTGGTTATGGGCCACTGGCTGTGTAGGACCTTGATGCCGCCTCCAGTGGAAAACGATGTCGGGTAGATTTGGCTGGATACAACCATTTCGCCAGGTTGCACGGCCTGTCCTTCGAGGAGCGGCAGCGCTCCTTCGGCTTCGAGGTAATAGCGCAGGCCCCATTCCCCGTTTACCCAGACGCGTTTGTCAGCCATTTGAGGACGAAGATTGCGGGCCAATT
>JBBRJC010000099.1:0-9391 GCA_038220135.1 Bryobacterales bacterium
CAGCATATGATGCGGCATAGGCATCCCGCGCCTGTGCTGAAATCGGCAATTCTGCGTTGTAGTCCAGGTCGCGCACACTACGGTTATAGCGCTCAGTCAACGGCCCTTCGATTTCGTAGCGCAGGCCGATGGTTAAGGTAAGGTTCTTGCGCACGCGCCAGTTATCCTGCACATACCCGGCCCACACTGTGGATTGTTCAGCCATGTCACCATTGCGGGCAATCAGGCTGTTGGCGGCTGGAAGCCCTAACAGAAATGCTGCAAATCCCTGACCAATAGGCGATGCAGTGGAATTATCCAGCGGTCCCTTCGTCCAGGTAGTGTCGAAAACAAAATTCCCACTACGCGAGGTGTTGCCGTTGTAGCGATTCTGCCGGTACGCACGTGCCTCAACGCCGAAGTCGATATTGTGATTGCCGCGTAGCTTATTGAAGGCGGCGACAATGGAATGCGTATCCATATAACGCGCCTCACCAGCATTGACGGAAGTGAAGTAGCCATTGATATTGAACACTGGAAATTCGCGCAGATCTTCCGAAATTGAATTGTTGAAAGACTGCGAAAATCCAAGCGTCGTCAAATCAAAACCACGCCCGCGCAGTGGCGAGGTGTTGCGAGTAAAGCGCGTGTAGCCGTAGCGAAGGTTCAGCACAAAGGTCGGGGTGATGGCAAGCACATCGTCGAACGAGGCACCGCGCGGCAAATATTTTTCACGCAGGCCAGAAGCGCGCGTGCCGAAATAATCGTTGCGCGTGGTGTTGCGTTCATACATATTCGCTCGAACGAAAATGCGGTTACGTGCCGACAGGTTATGGTCCACGCGAACAGTGTGGGTGAAGTAGTCAGCAATTTCCGGGCTGGCTGGTTGGGGAAAGTTATTTCGATGATCGACGGTGGTGCCCGCATTGATCGGCAATGGGAAAAACTCAAGCACCTTCTTCGCGACCGGATTTATCAGGCTGGCTGGAATGATGTTGTCTGCAAATGGGTCCTGTTGGTAGCGCGTGGTGGAACCGGCTTGCCTGCGCCGGGTGAAAGGATCGTACACCTGATAGGTTGCGGCAATGCTCAGTTGCTCGGAAAAATCGCCTTTGCGAAGGCCGGCGGTTGGAACGGTTAGTGTGGTGCCGCCTCGGGGTCGCGAATCGGAAAGCGCCTCATAGGCCCACATGAAAAAAGTTTTGTTGTGACCGTTGTAGATCTTCGGCAGCAGCACCGGGCCGCTCAGCGATCCACTCCATCGGTTGTAATCAAAATTGCCGCGCGCCAGGCCTGCTTTATTCGAGAAGAAATCGTTGGCCATCCATTCGGGCATCATCTTCGTGTAAGTAGCACTGCCATGAAAGCGATTGGTGCCGGAACGCAAACTGATGTTCACCAGGCCGCCCGATGATTGCCCGGTGCGCGCGTCAAAGGAACTGGTTTCCACACGAACTTCGCCGATCGCATCCACCGGAGGAACATAGCCCGCTGCAACGCGGCCATTGGCACCTTTCGATGTATTGGAAACGCCATCCAGCGTGATGTCGGTAGTGCCGCTAGTGCTGCCGCTCATGCTGTAATCCACAATATGCGTGGGCTCGTACGGGCGATTCAGCTTCGGGTCACCTTCAAATGTTGTGCCGGGTGCAAGGGCGATCAGCGCATACGGATTGCCATGAGCGATGGGCAATTCCGTCAACTCTTTGCTGCCGATGAGCATGCCAATAGACGCGTTGGTGGCTTCAATCATAGGTGCGGAATCGGTCACATCAACACTTTGCGATACATCGCCAAGTTCCAACTTCAAATCGATCTGGATATTGTCGTTCACGCTTAGCGTAATGCCACGGCGCGTTACCTTTTTGAAGCCAGTATGTTCGGCCGTGATTTGATAACTGCCCGGAATCAGCAGCGGCGCGGCATAGGCACCTTGCTCGTTGGTTTTCAGCGGCGTTTCAATTCCCGTTTCCACATTGCGGATTGAAACTTTGGCGCGCGTAATGGCGGTATCGTGCGGGTCACTCACACGTCCGGCGATGGTGCCGCGCGAATCTTGAGCGGCAACGCAAGCCAGGGTCATAAATATGATGGCGATGAAGCGAATGGTTTGTGGTACTGACATGGAATCCCCAAAGAACAGCAACTTATTGATTGAAACCTATTGGAATGAATGTTATCACGAGATCCGATGTGCGTTGTTGGTAACTTTTGCGGGACGTTACTACCATTTCGGTCGCTCGCCGCGCTACTCTATCCTTAATTGGGAGTCCGCAAGCACGGGGAAATCGATTTTCTGCCGATACACATAGATCTGTGGAAACGGTTAAGGTTGTCGTAAAGGAGAGTCGTATGAACGGAAGAGTAAAGCTCCTGCCCATCGTCTTGTTTGCGCTATATATGGGCTATTACTGGTTCAGCCACCGAGAAACGGTGCCGCTAACAGGGCGCAAGCATTTGGTGGATGTTGATCCTAAGCAGGAGGCAGCGCTGGGGTTGCAATCGTATCGTCAAATCCTGAATCAGTCACAGGTGGCGCGCGAAGGCAAGCTGGTGCAAACTGTTCGCGATATCGGCGCGCGGCTGGCCAAAGTTTCTGAAGATCCCGGTTTCCAATGGGATTTCAACGTCATCATTTCCAATCAGGTGAATGCCTTCTGCCTGCCCGGTGGAAAAGTTGCAGTCTACACCGGTATTATCCCAATAGCAAAGAACGACAACGGTTTGGCGATTGTGATGGGCCATGAAATTGCCCATGCCATTGCCCATCACGGAGCGGAACGAATGGCGCAGGATAAGCTGGTGCAGTTTGGACAAATGGCCGCCGGCGTAGCACTTTCCGATATGGATCAAAATACGCAACGCGGCGTGATGGGTGCGCTGGGCGTGGGTGCGCAATACGGTTTGCTTTTGCCATTTTCGCGAGAACATGAATCTGAGGCTGACTACATGGGGTTGATCTTTGCAGCCCGTGCCTGCTTCGATCCAACAGAGGCACCTAAGGTTTGGGAACGCATGGCAGCGGCAAGTGGTGGACAGCCCCACGAATTTATGTCCACCCATCCAAGCAGTCAAACCCGCATTCAGCAATTTCAAAAATGGATGCCGGAAGCACTTGCCATCAAACAAAAGAACTGCGGCAATTGACGAAAATGAACCGGACGGCAAACACAATTCTGGCAATCCTTTCTGGGCTGACACTGTTTTGCTGCCCGATGCAGTGTGCCACAATCATTCCGGTTGGCACCACGCTGGAAATTCGTTTGCAACAGGAGGTCAATTCCTATTCCAGCGATGAAGGCAGCAGAGTTCAGGGTGTGGTTACTGCTCCAATTATTGTGGAAGGAAAGATGTGGATTCCCATCGGCAGCATTGCGGTGGGTGTGGTGCGCAAGGCGCAACGTGTGGGATTAGGTTTTTTTCGCGAAACGGCCACGCTGAATGTTGAATTTACGCAACTGCAATTGCCCGATGGCCAACGCTTCCATTTGAAGGCGCGCACAATTGAAGTGGAAAATGCTCGGGAAAAAGTGAAGAATGGCAATATTCAGGGCATTCGTGCTACAGCGACCCCTGGCCATCGCGCGTCGGGATTGATCACTTCACTAGCTGCGGTTGATCCTATTGCCCTTGCGTTTTCAACGGCGGCATCGGCTGCGTTGATGCGCTTTTCTGAACCGGAAATTCGCTTGCCTGTGGGCACGGAACTGCTGGTGCGCACATTGGAACCAATTAACGCTACGGCTGCATTTGCAAACCCGGTAAAAGATTTGAGTGCCAGCGATGAAGAGCACGAATCACTGCACAGTGCCATTCGTGCCATGCCCTATAGGACGCGCGCCTTCGGCAGCGGTGTTGAATCCGATATTACAAACCTGCTCTTCATCGGCAGTAAAGAATCTTTGCAGCGCGCCTTTGTTGCCGCAGGCTGGGTGGCCCCAGGTGAAGACACCGCCTACTCAAAATACCGGACGCTGCTTTCTTACGCCGAAAATCAGAAGTACCACGAAGCGCCCATGTCCACTCTCGTATTGAATGGGAAACATCCCGTCTTGACCATGTCGAAGACCATGAACACGTTCGCCAAACGGCACCACGTTCGCATCTTCGGACAGCCGGAAAAATGGCGCGGGCAAACTGTTTTTACGGCTTCGTCAACGCAAGACATCGGCATCGGCTTCTCAAAAGAAAAACGCAGCATCATCCACATCATCGATCAGCGAATTGATAACGAACGAGCCAAGATTGTGAACGATTTGCTGTTCACCGGCTGTGTGGACGCGATGGAAAATCTGGAGCGCCCCTGGATTCCCGTAGGCACTAAGAATGCCACAGGCGATAAGCTGCTCACCGACGGAGCTATTTCCATCATCAAACTGAATGCCTGCGAAAGCCCACGGCGTTTCGATGAAATGGTGAGTTCCGGGCCGGGACCATTTCGTGGCAATCAAGTTCAGCGCATCGGCAGACAAGCGATCCTTACCGTACGCAACGATGTGATCCGCGGCAATTTCATTTGGCAGGGTGTTTCCGGCGCCATCTACGGTGTGAAGATTTTGAAGCGCCAAGGCAAGGAGCGTGCGGAACGTCCGGTTCGCAATATGTTTGTGGATGGGGAGCGATTTATTTCAGCGCCTGACGAAGTGGAAATGATTGAGCCGGCATCTACAAGGGGGCCGCAGATTCACCAGCCACGCATTAAGGCGCAAGGCGATCCCTGGGAAGCACCACGTGTTGAGCTTGGTATGGACTTCGGTTACCTGAGCTTTGGCGAAGCCACAGCGGGTGCCGAAGGCCTGTTGATCCACCGCCGTTTTCCAATGCCCGGCTTTCCCGATCAATTTGCCATTATTGCGCGCAACCAAATCAACTCCGGTATTTCCATCGGCGGCTCTGTGACGTTGAACACCTCGCGCTGGCTATCGCACGAATTGGGCCTGCACTATCAGCGTGGCTCTTTTAGGCTCGGCCTGCAAAGTGTGTCCAAACTCGGTAGCGAAGATCTCCCGACAGTGCAAGAACAAAAGGCAGGCCTGACCACGAGGCAGTTTTCTTACAATACGCTGGTCAGTTTGCGGTCGTCCAATAACCGCTTTCGGCCCTATGTTGCGGTTGGACCAGTGATCCAGCTCATCAATCTTTCCGATTCGCCCTTCACAAAAGCTCGTGGCATTTTCCGTTTCGGCCTGAATAATATCGGCATGATTCAATCGGCATACAACTTTGGAAATGCAGCCCCACTGGAAGGCGGAGGCATTTTTCAACCCGGTGTGCAATTTGGCGGCGGCTTCAAATATAGGGTCAAACCACGGTGGACCATGCGTCTCGACTTTCGCGACACATTCAGCCAACGGCCCGATTTTCTTACCAAATCCATTGCCGATCCAACCATCCTGATTATCGACGGCGACACCCCACCACCCAGCTACGTGGCCCCGCTGCAACGTGGCCGCTTCAGCCAACAGCGCACCACCCTCGGATTCAGCTTCACATTTTGATTGTGAGACATTAACAATAGGAACCCGGTTAGTTCGCTAAACTAGGAGTTCCTTAGATGTGGATTGTACGTCTCGCTTTAAGCCGCCCGTATACCTTCGTTGTCATGTCAGTCCTGATCGGCGTTTTGGGCCTGCTGGCAACGGTTCAAATGCCGGTCGACATTTTTCCAGAAATCGATATTCCTGTAGTCAACGTGATCTGGAGTTTCAACGGCATATCCGCCGATGAAATGGCCAAACGTGTTGTCACCAGCTTTGAACGCGGCCTGACAACCACCGTCAACGACATTGAACATATCGAGTCGCAATCGATCTCCGGCGCCTCAGTCGTGCGTGTCTACTTTCACCCTGGCGCAAAAGTGGAAATGGCGATTGCGCAAATCAGCGCCCTCAGCGGCGGCGTCATCCGCGTTATGCCACCCGGTATCACACCGCCGGCAATCATCAAATACAATGCCGCCAGCGTACCCGTGCTGCAGCTTGCTCTCAGCAGCAAAACACTCAGTGAGCAGCAGCTTTACGATCTGGCCCAGAACTTCATTCGGACACAACTGGCCACGGTACAAGGTGCATCACTGCCCACGCCGTATGGTGGACGCGCGCGCCAAATCATGGTCGACCTGGATCCGCGCGCCATGCTCGCCCGCGGCATCTCAGCAATCGATTTGAATACTGCTATGGGCGCACAAAACCTGATCCTTCCCGCCGGTACAGCGAAAATTGGCGAGCGTGAATTCAGCATCCGTCTCAATTCCAGCCCCGAAGTATTAGAGGATTTTGGCGACCTCCCGGTGAAGATGTCCGGCAACGCCCTGGTCCGTTTCCGCGACGTGGCGACGGTGCGCGATGGCTACTCGGTGCAGTCGAATATCGTGCGACACGATGGCAGCCGCGGCGCACTGCTAACAGTTCTGAAAAGCGGCAAGGCCTCAACGCTCGACATCATCGAAAGCGTGAAGGCGCAACTCGGCCGGATCATGGTCAGCATGCCGCCGGAATTGAAAGTGGAACGCCTGTTCGACCAATCAGTGTTCGTACGCGATGCCATCCGCAACGTATTGCATGAAGCTGGTATCGCCGCCCTGCTAACGGCCATGATGATCATGCTCTTCCTAGGCAGTTGGCGCAGCACGCTGATGGTTTGCATTTCCATCCCGCTTTCAATTCTTACCTCGCTCGCGGTGCTGTATTTATTCGGTGAAACCATCAATACGATGACGCTGGGCGGCCTGGCGCTGGCAGTAGGCGTGCTTGTTGACGATGCCACAGTGGAACTGGAAAACATTCACCGCAACCTTGGCCAACAGAAGCCGATTCTACAGGCGATCCTCGATGGTGCCCAACAAATCGCCGTGCCAACGTTCGTTTCCACGTTGTCGATTTGCATCGTATTTATCACAGTGATCTTTCTTACAGGCACAGCCAAGTATCTGTTCACGCCACTAGCGATGGCTGTGGTTTTCGCGATGGCCGCCTCGTATCTGCTTTCACGAACGCTAGTGCCAACCATGGCCCGCTACCTGCTTCCCGCTGAAGCCAAAAATTACGAAATGCTGGAGCGAGGTGAGGAAATTGACGGCGGCATTATCTGGCGCGTCCATCTTGCCTTTCATCATCAATTCGAAAAGTTACGGAACGGCTATGCCGGCTGGCTCGCCTGGGCGCTGGCGCATCGGGTGGTTGTGGCTGGCGGATTTCTGTTGTTCACGGTTGCTTCCGGCTTCCTGTTTCCGATGATCGGCCAGGACTTCTTTCCCGATGTGGACGCCGGCCTGATGCGCATCCACGTGCGCGCCGCCACCGGCACTCGCGTGGAACAAACAGAACGCATCTTCGCCCGCGTAGAAGACTCAATCCGTCAGGAAATCCCAGCAGAAGAACTGGAAACAATTCTGGACAATATTGGTTTACCGACGTTGAGCTTCAACCTAGCCTTCAGCGATTCCGCCACCATCAGTTCAGCCGATGGCGAAATCCTGGTGGCCTTGAAAAAGGAGCGCCCCCATCGCACCGCCGATTATGTTGCCCGCCTGCGCGAACGCCTGCATCGGGAATATCCCGATCTGGTGATCTTCTTTCAACCGGCCGACATGACCAATCAGATTCTGAACTTCGGCCTGCCTGCGCCGATCGACATTCAAATTTCCAGCCGTCAGGAAGCGAAAGCGTTTGCACTGGCGAAGGAAATGGAACATCGCGTGGCGCAAATTCCAGGCGCGGTTGATGTGCACGTTCATCAGGTGTTGGATGGGCCGGAAATGCAGCTTAATGTGCAGCGGGAAAAGGCACAGCGGTTGGGCTTTACGCAACGCGATGTGGCCAATAGTGTCCTGATTTCGCTAAGTTCCACTTCCCAAATCTCGCCCGGTTTTTGGTTGAATCCAAAGAATGGCGTCAGCTATCCCGTGGCCCTGCAAACACCGCAGGGATTGCTGCCAACCTTGGCCGATGTGAACCGCACACCGATCACCGGCGCAAACGGAACACCGACGCAAATCCTCAGCAATATGGCGCAAATGCAGCGCTCCAAAACAGCCGTGAACGTGAGCCATTACAACGTGCAGCCCGTGTTCGATATTTTCGCAAATGTGCAGGATCGGGATCTGGGCGCACTCTCCACCGATGTCCGAAAGGCGGTGGAAGAGCTACGAGCAAAGCTCCCCGCGGGTATGACCGTAGAAATGCGCGGCCAATCGGAAACCATGCGCTCGTCCTTTACGCGCCTCGGCTTTGGTCTGCTTTTCGCCATCCTGCTTGTGTACCTTTTGATGGCAGTGAATTTTCAATCCTGGCTTGATCCGTTCATTATTCTGACAGCATTGCCAGGCTTGTTCAGTGGCATTTTGTGGATGCTTTTCGTCACCGGAACGTCGATCAGTGTGCCGTCACTGATGGGGGCAATCATGAGCATCGGCGTTGCAACGGCAAACAGCATTCTGCTGGTAACGTTTGCCAACGATCAACGGGCGCTTGATCAGACGGCCGTTGAAGCAGCGTTGTCGGCGGGCTATATTCGCCTGCGCCCGGTGGTGATGACGGCGCTTGCGATGATTATCGGAATGCTGCCAATTTCACTGGGAATGGGCGAGGGTGGCGAACAAAACGCGCCGCTGGGCCGTGCCGTAATTGGTGGCCTGTTGATGGCTACGGTTGCCACTCTGTTTTTCGTGCCTGTGATGTACAGCATCTTACGGCGTAAAAAGCCGATTAACACAGATCTTGCTGAACTGGAAGGAACCAATTAGTTTATGGAACACCTCGAAAATGTATTGGCCAACGCCCGTACCAGCAAGCGCCATTATGCAATGGTGGTGATTGTTCTGTTGATTTTTGGCGGACTGTTCTGGGTTGGCTATCAACCCTGGAAAGCCCGCCAAAACAGGCTTTTTGCAGCCACAACGGCTCCGCATGAAGTATTGGTGAGCACTGTGAAAGCAGTAGTTGCACCGGCCACAACGGAACTAATTTTTTCCGGTGCCGTCTCTTCCAACACAGAAACACCAATCTACGCACGTGCCGAAGGGTATGTGAAAACGCGCACCGTCGACATTGGCGATAAAGTGAAGGCCGGGCAATTGTTGGCCGAGATCGATTCGCCGGAACTGGACGAACTGCTGCGCCAATCGCAATACCGCTACAACCAGTTTAAGGCGTCCAGCGGGTCAACTCAGGCTGCATTCCGGCTTGCACAGGCGAACATGAAGCTGGCCGATATCGTCTTTGGCCGGACGGAAAAGCTGGTCAAGGAAGGTGTGATTTCAAAGGCGGATCTGGATGAAAAGCAGGCAGCACGCGACGTGCGTACGGCTGAACTGGCATCAGCACAAGCAGCCGTTGAATCGGCCGAAGAAGGCAAGAAGGCAGTCAATTCCGACATTGAGCGCTACCGTACGCTAGCCCAATTCAAAAAGATT
>JBBRJC010000100.1:0-9383 GCA_038220135.1 Bryobacterales bacterium
AGAATGTCGAGAATAACCATGCGGAACTCTGTACGTTCTGTAAGTTCCGTTGAAATCGTAATGGCGCGATCAATGGGTACGCCGGCATTGAGCAGCGTGGCCATTTCTTCGGTGAAGTAGAGGATGTCTTTCTTCTTGCCACCACCGAAGGACGGCAGTTGCAAATCGAAACCTTTCTTTTGTTCCAGGCCAACAAAGACGGGGGTTAAACCTTGGCGGCGCAGTTCGCGCGCAATGTCTTTATCGCTCTCACCAGAGAGCGTGCCTGTGCGGACTTTGCCATCACTGGAAACCGCTTTGAAGTGAAATGTGGTCATGCGAGTGGCTTAAAATTCCTGCGTTACCCGCAATACTTCGTCGGCTGTGGTGGTTCCGTTTTCCACCTTCATCCATCCATCTTCACGCAGCGTGCGCATGCCGTTGGCACGGGCGGCTTTAGTGATTTCCATGGCGTCGGCATTGCGCATGATGAGCTTGCGAATGTCGTCGTTCAAGTCCATCATTTCAAAAATACCGAGGCGGCCTTTATAGCCGGCATTGAAGCACTGATCGCAACCGGCACCTTTGTAGGTGGCAACTGTGCGGCCATCGTGCGCAATGCGATCTTCAGCACGAACGCGGCAATGCGGGCAAATTACGCGCACCAGACGCTGTGCCAGAACGCCGACTACTGACGACGAGATGAGATAATTTTCCACGCCCATATCGGTAAGGCGGGTGACGGCGCTGGGCGCGTCATTAGTGTGCAAAGTGGAATAGACGAAGTGACCAGTAAGCGCGGAACGAATTGCCACGTCGGCCGTTTCCCGGTCACGAATTTCACCGACCATGATCACGTCAGGATCCTGACGCACAATGTGGCGCAGGCCAGCGGCAAAGGTTAATCCGATTTGATGATTGACGTGAATTTGATTGATGCCATCCATCTGATATTCAACCGGATCTTCGATGGTGATTATCTTCTTGTCGCTTTGATTGATGCGCTTCAAAGCTGAGTAAAGAGTTGTGGATTTGCCGCTACCGGTTGGCCCGGTAACCAGGAAAATGCCGTGCGGAAGCTGTGTGTAATACTCCATGCGCGCGAACATCTTGTCGTCGAAACCGAGACGGCGCAGATCGTAAAAATCACCAGCAGAGCGATCAAGCAAACGCATGACGACGCTTTCGCCGAACAGAGTGGGAAGCGTGGAAACACGCAGATCGACTTCGCGGCCCATCGTCTTAATTTTGATACGGCCATCCTGCGGCAGACGGCGTTCAGCAATGTTCAACTTCGCCATCAACTTCACGCGGGAAACCAGGGCCGCTTTCATCGATTTCGGTGGCGGTTCCTGATCGTACAACACGCCATCAATGCGGTAGCGGATGCGGAATATTTTATCGAACGGTTCAATGTGAATATCACTGGCGCGCTTTTCAACGGCTTGCGCAATTACAGTGTTGACCATACGAATCACTGGCGCTTCGGACGCCATGTCGCGAAGATGCTCCAGATCTTCGCCAGCCTGGCCATCTAAGCCTACTTCATCTTCGGGCCGCGCCTGTTCGCCGTAGTAGCGATCAATAGCGTCGATAATTTCCTGTTCGCCAGCAAGAGCCGGAACGACACGCAAGCCTGTAAATCCGCGCACTGCCGCCATGGTTTCAAAATCAAGCGGGTCTGCCATTGCAAGCTGCAGACCCGCCTCAGTCAACCCGATTGGCAGACAACGGGATTGGCGCAAAAATCGAGGAGATAAACCTTCCGCTTCAGGAATTGCAGGGGGCGGACCATCAAGCACTACCAGAGGAATTTGCAGTTGCTCACTGAGGGCAATCAGCACTTCTTTATAGGCAATAAAGCCAAGATCGATCAGAATGCGGCCCAGCTTTTCGCCGCGATCCTTTTGCAGCTCGAGCGCTTGATTGAGCTCTTCTTCGGTAATCAAGCGTTTGCTGATGAGCAGTTCACCGATCCGCATTAGAGGGCTTAGAACTCCCTTACTTTGATGGCCGCGACTAGTGCAGCCTTATCTTTCTTCTGAGTTTGAAAGGTGAGCAACTGTTTGCGCGATGCCTGCATTACGATTTGCGTGGGCAAACCTTTGGCATCTTCATAGGGGTGTTGAAACAGGTTCACACCATATACGATTTGTTCGTCCACTGGAACAGAGTCGAGCATGCCGGCGGCGGCGACCATTGCATCGCGCATGGAATCACGCAAAACAGGGAGACGCTGGATTTTCCTTTCGCGAATTGCCGCTAGTTCCGTAGCTTTCAACGCCGGGCGAAATGGCCCAAGGCCAGGAGCTTCCACCAGATTGACTCGCGATGTGAAAACAATGCCGAATCCTTCCACATAGACACCCTGCGGCGTGTCCAGCACTGCGAACAATTCACCAGGGTACAGCGATTCCAAACGGGCATTGAAGCTTCGCTCTACTCCATTAATCATGGGCCGGGAAATGGCCGCGCTCAATAGAAGTGCACCAGCGAGTACAAACATAGCGAAGCGAATTTGTTTTTTCATCGAGAACCTACCGGGCTTGGATCGTACGAAGCCAGATACATACGGCTTAGCTTGCGCTGCCACACATCAAGTGTGGCCTGCATGGCCGCCATATCTTCTTCACGCTGTACTTTATACTTCTTCTCCACCACTGCCACGGCACTGGTTAAGCGAACGGTGTCCTGCTGCTCCACACTGCTAACGGCCTGCGCCACTGCAATGGGCAAGCGCTTTGCAACTTCTTCCTGCACCTTTTCCTGCACCCTGGCATTGATGATGCTGCTATAGTTCGTTGCCGTCAATGGTTGAACGACAGGTGCAGTCTGACGGGGCAATGCGTTCACCAATAATCCGGCAAAGATCAGCAGGGCAGAAGCAAAGCCAACCTTCGGGCCCGATTGCCAGAAGCGCTGCCACAAACTGGGCTCAAACACCTTGTCTGAGACAAATGAAATGCGCCGCGGCACTTCTTCGGGCGGCAATTCCAGCATGGCAACGCGCGTTACATCCAGGCGGTCCAGTTCCGTACGGCAACCTTCGCAATTAGCCACATGCGATTCAATCACCTTGGCTTCTGTCGCGTTCAGTTCGCCGAAGAAATAATCGCGCAAATCAAAAGGTGCGCAATTCATACTTTTCTTTCCTTATAACTGGCGCTGGTGGGGGCCAGCACGTCTTTCAAAATTTCGAATGCGGAGTACACTCGCGACTTCACGGTCGACACAGGGCACTCCAAAATTTCCGACATTTCCTCAAACTTAAACCCTTGATACACTTTCAAGACCACCGCTTCCCGCTGCTCTTCCGATAGCCGGGTTAACGCTGCGGCCACAGCGATTGCCGTTTCAACAGGCAACATCCGTCCACCTGAAACCGGGGTATCGCCCAAGTCGTACGAGGACCCGGGCTCGTCGATCGAATCTTTTTCCCGCTGCGGTTTGCGAAGCATCGAATAGGCTTCGTTATGCGCGATGCGGAACAACCAGGGGGCGAAGCGGCCAGCGTCATCCAGCTTTCGCAGATTCTGGTAGGCCTTCATCATGACGTCCTGCGTAAGGTCCAGCGCATCTTCCCTATTGCGCACTAACCGCAGTAAGTAATTGAAAACACGCTTCTCCCACCGCGAGACCAATTGATTAAAGGCCTCCAGGTTGCCCTTTTGGGCAATGGCGATAAGATCACGGTCTTCCACTTCTCGGAGTATCACGAGTCTGACTCTGCAATATAGGACGGGGGTGGCGCGAAAAAAGTTTGCTGCCTGTGCATATTCTCACGGTACAGGGTTTACCTCAGGTTGTGTATTCTGATTTGTACTGGAGAATCGTTATGCGAAAGTTACGGTCGGCGATATTGTGGAGGCAGGCGATAAACTCACCGGTACGGTTTACGTTGACCGGTACGCACAGTGCTCCTTTTTTGGGAGTATCGGGATCGGGCGAGATGGTGCACATGATTCCCACCGCAATAAAGTACGAGTTAATTTAATCGAAACTGAAGTAGACTTTGAGTGCAGCAGACCGGAGAATCGATGATTGAAATTACTGACGGGATGAAGGCTGCATTCAATGCAGTTGAGAAGCTACCAAACTGCTCTATGGCTTTACTAGCCAGGGCTCTTAAGCAACGTGGATTGAGTACTGAATTGAGTACTGATAGGAAGAACAATGAGAGTAGCCGGATGACTTTCGTCACGATTGCGCAATTTCTGGATAAGGCCAAATCGAAAAAGCTTAGTTTCCAGAGTAAGATGCGAATTATTGATCAGGCGATAGTGCTGTTGGAGCAGTTTTACGCTCATCTTCCTTTCAAGCGCGCCCGCTATGCCATCGATCCAGTGCGGAAATTGAGATTACTGGAGGGGCAGGTGATCCAGATGCAGATGGAAGAGGCAGATCAAGTGGACGACTTGGTTTTTCATCGGCAGATGGTAGATGCCTTTTCGGAGTTGCGAGACCCTCATACCTTTTATTCCCTGCCTGCACCATATGCCGGTGCCGTCGCCTTTCTTCCGATTGGTCTAAGTTGCTGCTTTGATAAGACCGATCCATCTAATATCCGGAAGCGTTTTGTGGTGACCTGGAGTCTATCGGGATTCCATGACGAACATTTGGGGCACTTCGCAGAAATAACCTATTGGAATGGAGTACCGATTGAGCAGGCGGTAAAGCTGGTTGCCGAGAAGATTTCGGGCGGTAATGAATCTGCCAAACTGTTTCGTGGGCTGACGTTACTTACGGCCCGGTCGCTGGCTTCGACCCCACCTCCCGATGAGCTGTTTGTTTATGTTCGATACCGGGCTTACTACACAAATTTCCGCGACGACAAGCCCAGACCACAGGGGTCGTTGAATGAGGAGCAGGAGCGCGTCATCCGGCTGCCGTGGATGGTGGGTACAGGATTGGGGATTGAAATGTTTCATTCTCAGAGTGCGAGCATCTGCCAACCACTGGACGATGTGGCAACAGCTCGCGACATCCTGTTTAATGGTTCGCACGGAGGCTTTAGGACCTTTACAGTTAAGGCCGAAACCCTTGAAGAAAAGCTAGCCCTTCCCCAGTTCTATTCCAAATGGCCGGATATATTCGGCTTCCAATATTCGACCAACACAGATGCACCAAACAACATACGCTCCTCCACCTTACGTCCATTCGAGCATGAAACAAATGCGCAGCCGGATTCATTCGGTTATGTCCAAATCAAATCCTTCCGGGCGTCCAGCAGCGATCAAATTGATCAATTCGTGCTCGAATTTCAGCGCATCCTGGAACTGGTCAACCCGTACGCAACCCAAGGTCTGATCGTTGATATTCGAAATAATCCTGGCGGAAGTATTCAATTTGCAGAGCGATTGCTTCAAATGTTGACTCCGGGCGAAATCACGCCGGCGCGCTTCCATTTGCCAAACACTCCTGCAATTCAGGACATTCTGCATCAGGTGCATGAATTGGGCGAAGCTGCAGGGGGCCTGGAATTTTTCACCCCGTGGATTGAGGACGATGTTGGAGCGGCGGCAAATGGAGCCCTGTTGACCAGCGGCAAACCACTCACATCGTTTGAAGAGGCCAATAGCATCGGCCAAATTTATCAAGGACCGGTGGCACTGCTGATTGACGCCGGTTCTTACAGCGCTACAGACATTTTTGCGGGCGGATTCAAGGATCATGACATTGGACTTGTGGTTGGAGTTGATAGTAATACAGGTGGCGGTGGTGCAAGCCGCATTCTTCATGAAGAATTGGCGGAAAGACTTAAAGGCACCAGGAACAGCCTAATTCAGGAACTGCCCAACGGTACCAAGATGGGAGTCGCCTTGCTACGCTCCGCGCGAGTTGGCCCGAACGCGGGGCAGAGTTTGGAAGACATTGGCGTGAACTGTGACGAGATCTACAATCTTTCGCTTGCGGAAATTGCGAATGACAGTTTTGGCCTTTTAATACATGTGTGCCGGGTGCTCCAGCAAAAGCCGGCGTACAAGCTGGAAGTAACTATTTTGAAGTTGACAAAGAATAGTGTCGCTTTGAAAGTGCTGGCTGAAAATGTGGACAGGGTCGTTTGCAGCATCGACGGGATGCCGATGGTGTCAGTCAGCAGTTCGGGAACGAATATTGTTGTACCGCTTGAAAAGCCGTATGGAAAATTCACCGTGCATGGATATACCAGGCAAGGCGCAACTTCCAAACTTGTGGTTAGCCAAACCAAACACTTAAAGGTCAAGTAATGAAACCGGAAACCATGGAACACTATGATGGAATCGACCTGACAACAAGAGCAGTGGAATCGCTAATCGGGCGGAAGAAGGAACTGAAGCTAAAGGATCTGGCCGTTACCACACTTCCAGAATTCCTCGAATCGGCAAAGAACACTAAGCTCAGCTTGGAGGACAAGCAGATTATCGTCGACCAGGCATCATTGCTAATTGGTCAATTATATAGTCATTTGCCTTTTAAACGGGCACGCTACGCGGTCGATCCGATACGGCGCCTGAGGTTGCTACGTAGTGAAATTGGGCATAGCAATGATGATATGCAGTTTCACAATGCCATGCTGCAGACGTTTTCAGAATTACGCGACCCACACTCATTTTATGCACTGCCGAATCCTTATGCCGGATCTGTGGCCTTCCTTCCGTTTTTCCTGCAAAGTTACGAGCAAGACGGGAAACGAAAGTTTGTTGTGACCAACGTGCTCCGCGATTTTGAGCACCCTCTTTTTAAACCGGGTGTGGAAGTGGTGGAGTGGAATGGTAAGCCTGTAGAAAGGGCCGTACAGCTACTCGCAGAAAAAATATCCGGGGGAAATGAAGCGGCAAAGTTCTTCCGCGGAATGATGCGCATGACTGTGCGATCACTAAGCAGCACGCCACCCCCTGACGAACACTTCGCCTATGTTGGCTATAGACACAGCAAGCTTCTTGACCCAATCGCCTATGAAGTTATTACCGTACCTTGGAGCGTTGGCAGGGGTATGGGTATTGGCTTCTTCAGTAGCCCAAAGGCAGGTATATGCGAACCTCTGGCCGATTTGGCAATTGTGCGTGAAGTGCTGTGGGGGCGCGGAATTTTCAAGGAAAGCGCCGATCAGAAGAGGGCGTTCAGAGTATTGAAAGAGAAAGAACAAATTGAGAATTTGGAAGAGTTCTCGCGCTTTCCCCGGATGTTTCAATTTCAGCATGCCGGTGGTGTTGACCGGCCCGGCAAAGTTCGGAGCACCGATCTAAGGCGTGGTTCAAAGCAGTTCGGTTATATTCAAATTCGCACCTTTAGGGTATCTGGCGTTGGCCAGTTAGAAGCAGTGGATGAATTTCAGCGTATTCTTCGGGATATTATGGTCGCCAGTGCACCGGATGGTTTGATCATCGACGTGCGCGCTAACGCGGGTGGAGACATCGAACTGGCCGAATCGATCCTGCAAATGCTCACGCCAAGAAGAATCCGGCCGGCTCAATTCCGGTTACCGAATAGCCCTTTGATGCGGCAACTGCTGTCGCGCCTCAATAGCGTTGACCCATCGAACACTCTTGAAGCGTTCGTAGGCGAGGATTCAGAAGCTCTCGAAGATGGAGCGCAACTTACCCAGTCCCAAACTCTAACGGATGAGCAGAATCATGCCAACACGACGGGTCAAGTTTATCAAGGCCCAGTGGTGCTGCTAATTGACGCAGGATCCTACAGCGCGACTGACATTTTTGCAGGTGGATTTCAAGATCATAAAATTGGAAGAATTATTGGGGTTGATCCTAATACCGGTGGCGGCGGTGCGAGCGTTTGGCGTCATAGAGAGCAATTCGTGAAAAATTTTGGCGTTTCCAAATCCTCCCCGTTTGTTACGTTGCCACAGCAGACGGACTTGGGTGTGGCGTTGATGCGATCAGAAAGAGTTGGAGAGAACGCGGGTCAATTCATTGAAGACGTGGGCGTCAAGGCTGACGAGATAAGACCACTTACGTTTAACGATTTACTTGGTCAAAGCAGGGATCTGGTGCGCTACTCCTGTTCGGTACTTACGAAACAGCCTGTCTTCAAATTGGAGGTGGCGGAATTCAAGAAGACTGCAACAGGCTTCAGTCTGAAATTGAAGCCGGCGAATCTGGATCGCATTGTTTGCTTCCTCAATGGAAACCCCCAAGTGACATTAGATGGATCGGCGGCCAAGGTGCTAATCCCACTTAGCGGAATGAAGGGCATCAAAATTACGGATCTTTCAGTAAAGGGCTACGCAACGCGCAAGCAGCCCAAGGGTGACAAAACACTCGACCTGGTGGTATCAGTAGTCATAAAACTTTAGTGGTGCAACTGGCCAACGCACTGGTAAGGTATTAGATCGAGGCCTGACGCGAGATGATTGGCAGCACAGTTTCGCACTATAAGATCCTGTCCAAACTTGGACAAGGTGGAATGGGCGTTGTCTATAAAGCTGAAGATTTACGCTTGAACCGGCTTGTAGCCTTGAAATTTCTCCCGCCTGAGTCGCTCAACGAAAAGCAGAAGCAGCGATTCCTGCATGAGGCTAAAACTGCGGCCTTGCTCAATCATCCGAATATCTGCCCCATTTTTGATGTGGGGGAAAGCGAGGGTAAACTCTTCTTCGCGATGGCCTTTATCGAAGGCAAGACTTTGCCAGCCCTAATGGATGGCAAGCCCCAGGACATTAACACTGCGGTCAATATTACTTTGCAATTGTTGAATGGCCTGGAAGAGGCGCACAAGCGTGGTGTGATTCATCGGGACATAAAAGGTAACAACATCGTTATCACCAGCCAGGGCAACGCCTACATTCTTGATTTCGGCCTGGCGTTGCGCGATGGACATACACGGCTTACAGAGGGCGCAGGTATTCTAGGCACACCTTCGTACATGTCCCCGGAGCAGGCACAGGGATTGCCTGTGGATCATCGCACCGATTTGTGGTCGGTGGGCGTGGTGCTTTACGAAATGTTGACGGGGCGCGTGCCGTTCCGGCGTGAGCAGGATTGGGCGGTGGTACATGGAATTATCCACGATCCATTGCCACCCATTCGTGCTCTGCGTCCGGAGCTTTCTGAATCTTTGCAGCGCGTTGTGGAAATCGCACTGACAAAGAACCCGGACGAACGCTGGCAGAGTGCCCAACAGTTTGCTGCACAATTGCGCCTGGCGCGTGGGGGAGTGATGCCTTTGCAGGCAGGCACGCCAACCGTGGTATTGCACAGCAGCTCAGCGTCGGCTCCGTCGGTTAGCCGTAGAAATCTGATTACAGGTGGGGCGGTGGTTGCAGTCGGGGCAGTGGGATACGGCGTTTGGAAGAACTATTTCAGTTCCCTAATCACGGTGGAAAAGCACATTGCTGTGTTGCCCTTCAATGTAATCGGCAATGACGAACTGGTACATTCGATCTCTGACGGATTGGTGGAATCTTT
>JBBRJC010000101.1:0-9362 GCA_038220135.1 Bryobacterales bacterium
TTACGCCCCCGCGTCACTGAATCGATGTACCCGCTCAAAGCACTCACATGGGATAAAGATCCAGTCTTGGCGTGAATCCGTTTCCCACCCGCAAGCCCCGCAAATCGTTTGTCCAGCGTTCCGTCTTCCCCACCAATCGGCAGCGTTGCAAAAAACGCCTTTGCATTTTTCGAACGATGCATATACTGCAACAGCTTCACTGAAGTTTCCGGTGTCACCAGTGTCAGCCGCGAAAGGCCGGAACCATCCTCGAAATTGAATCCCTCTTTCGCCGCGCCAGCCTGCGCCAAAAACAGCGTCATCTCTTCATGTCCCAATTTACGAGTCCCCTCACCGCGCCGGTGCAACGCCACTTCGCGCAACAGAATTTCCGCATGCAGGTTCTGACTCACTTTGTTCACCACCTTGGCCGTTTCCGTCAACGGAGGCGACATGCGTTCAGCCAATATTTGCCCGCCCGCCAATTTCGCTGAACCCAGTGAACGATGATGCGCGCGGGCACTCCCATCCACACGAACTCCACGCCGCTCCAAAATCTCAAGCAACGCTGAAGCAGCAAACAACGCCGGATCATCCACACCCAAAAGCTCCACAAACGGGCGTGCATTAACCCCAATCGACCCATCAAGAATCACTTCATTGGAAGACGGACTGCGATGCAGATTCACTTTTCGATCCCGCCCCGGAACCGAGAGCACGTTGTTCTGAATCACGAAGTATTCGATGTTTGGAAACAAACTGATCTGCGTCGGCTCTCCCGTCAAACTACCAGCCTCAACTGTCAATCGGAATGCATTGTCATTCAGGATCAAGGCCGATACAGGACTACCGTATTCATACGCCGGATCATCCACCGCCCAACCGTCTGCAAACGGATCGTGCGGATAGTAAGTGTCATCGCCAACGATGTCGCCCTGAATCGACTTCACTCCCCGTGCAATCAATTGATCCGCCAGCTCTTCCAAGGCCGCATAAGGCGGATTGGAAGACGGAGCTTTTGTGTAAGGATAGGCACGCGCCGACAGTGTCGGATCCCCACCACCCACAAGCCGCAAATCCCCTTCAATGCGCCCGGCACTATCTGCTGGAAGCTCAGCAATGATTTTCGTGTGGAATCGATGTCCCGGTCCCAGCCGTTCAAACGCCAGTGCCGTTGTGTACAGTTTCGTGTTCGACGCTGGAATAAACAGCCGCTTTTCGTTGTGCGCAAAAATTGGCTTGCCCGTTTTCAAATCAACCGCAAGAATGCCCCAATGCGCTGTCCGTGCTCCAGGCGTGGAATCGATCAGCGCCAACAATCGGCTCTCCAATGGAAGATGTTTCGCGGGTGGTGCAGCCGCTAAAACCGCAGCACATAACAGAAAGACAATGATTGGCCCCATGAGGGATTATACTCGGATCATGATGCGCAAATGGACCACATTGCTGCTTTTCACCGGAATATGTGCAGCGCAAGCGATCCCAGCACGGCCAAAGCCCGAGGATTATCCGGTGCAGGCAAGCGTGCCCACCTTCACCTTGGCTGGCGAATTTCAAGCTCATACTTTACCCACTGGCAAAACGCCGCTGTTTGCTGCTGACTTCCTGATTGTGGAAGTGGCACTCTATCCAATGGCCACGCCGGTCACTGTGGACAATGGCTTTTTCCGCTTGCGTCTCAACGGCAAGACGATTCTGATGCCGCAAAGTTCCGGCATGGTGGTTTCCAACATCAAGCGTACCGATTTGAAAATGCGGCCAAGCGTTGTCGCCAGCGGTGGTATTGGAGATTCGCAAATCGAAATGGGTGGCCAGCGCCCGCAGGCGCGCTTCCCCGGCGATCCAACGGCGCGTCAACCCGCCCCGAGGCCTCGCGCACCCGAGCAGGAGAAACCCCCAGGAGTTGAAGCAGCGCCCGAGCCCCCACCAGATGAAGTGGTTCCTGCCAAGGCTTTGGAGCAAGGCGTGATCAGCAAGCCTGCGGGTGGACTGCTTTACTTTGCATTCGAGGGAAAACTGAAATCCCTCAAGTCCATTGAACTGCTCTATCGCGGCCCCGGCGGAGAATGTTCACTGAAGCTACGTTAAACCGCAGATCGCAGAAAATCTGGGACGGGGGTGTCATTACCGTAATTAACATCTGTAAAATCGCGTTCTGCTTCTCCTTGCGAACTCCTAAATCGCAAACGAAGCGTCACGTTGCCAGAGTCTGATATTTCGCGCACCTGCTAATCGTTTACTCTGCGGCCCCCCCCCGCATCGGTGATGATGTCTCTCGAAACCGGAAAGAGAAATCTGGAGCGTCTTCTCATTTCGATCCCGTACCCGCCATGTCCACCAATCCACCAAATCACTACAAAAAACTCAACAACTAGTTCCAAGCTGCGTTAAATGAAGTGCTTCCTTCGCAGCCGTTTGGAAATCTGGGACGGGGGTGTCATTACCGTAATTAACCGTTGTAAAGCTTAACCTTCGGTCTTCTGTAGTACTCCCGGCATCGCAGTACCAGACACCCTAATCCTGCACAAAGATCCCATTATAGACAACCACCCATCCCCCCGCCCGAAAAAGCAAAGCATCCTTCTCTAACCCCGCAGCAAAACAAACCCAATTTCGCCCCCCTGCGAATCCAAACAATCACGATCCCTCAACTTTTTAAACTATATTTCCAATATTATCAGCCACCTGCCAAAATCGAGCGGGTAGCACTTTCACCCTCCGCACTAAATTTGAAACAGGAAGACAAATTGCTGGCCAGCAACTTCCCATCGGTTGAGTCCGCGCGGCAACTAAAATAGTCCCGGCGTTCTGAATGGAAATCCAAATCGCAAACGTGGCTGGGGAGTCATCAATGCGAGCTCAAAAGCAGGCTGCTGGGCGGCAGTCGAGAGGATCAAATAAGGAACGCCGGCCGTATGCTGAAGTCTTAAAGGGTCGCAAGGCCGTAGTGTGCGCCGAATTCAACCGTCCAGAGATTGGGCTACCCCAACCGGTGTAGCTTAGCTTCCAGCCAAATCAGCCCTATCAACAGGAACACCATAATGGAACCAAACAGCGGGATAAGGATCATCACCCGCACGGCGAAATACTGGGCCATCAAACCAAGCATTGCCGGAGCCATCAACCCGCCAGTCAGCGCCACGGAAAAAATGCCGTTGAAAAATGCGGGATGGTAGTACGGAAAGCGGCTCCCTAACTTGGCCACCACGATCGGATAGATTGGCGCAAAGCTGGCTCCGATTAACAGAATCCCCACAAACGCACCCTGCAGATTATTGGTTGCCCACAGTATAAGGCAACCCAGCATTGACGCCAAAACGCTCCCTAATAGTAGGTGAGCGTGATTCACGCGCGGCAGAATCGCCTGCGCCGCAGTGCGTCCAACCAGCAGTGCGAACCAATAGAAAGCCAGCATCTGCAACGCTGTTTGCGGATCAATTCCCAGCCGTTGAATCAGGAAAATAGGCAGCCATCCAGCGATCGCCCACTCATTGCCGAATTGGAAGAACAAAAGCAGGGCAAACAAGATGGCGCCGGGACTGCGGAAGTCTTTCAACACCTCCCGTAACGGGACATGCTGCATCGGCTCAACCGGCGCAAATTTCGTCTGCCAGAACATACCCCACAGCAAAGCAGGAAACACGGCGATGAAGAATAAAATGCTGGGAACGTTATATGCGAAGAATGTACCGGCAACAAGAAGGGCCGTAACCATCGATCCAAAAGTGAAAACAATACCCGACAGGTTAACCGTGGAAGCTGCATCATGACGGTAAATCGAACCGATCGCCTGAAACACGGCCGTATTGCTGAACCCCGCCGCCAGGCCAATTCCAAACAAACCCAATGCACGCCACTCCTTTGCCAACAACGGTGTGGAGGTGAATCCAAGCAGCAATAAGGCAACCAGGGCGATTGCTGTGGCAAGTTGCAAAACAAAGCCAATTCCCTTTTTCGGCAACACAGCCTGCGAAATCCGCATGGCCACCAGAATCCCAAGGTTCAGGCAAAAGAAATAGGCTGCCACCAACATGAAATTGGTTTCAATGTGATGACCCCAGGCGGGAAGCAATGCTCCGGGAAGTGAAACAAGCAGACCGGTCAGGAAAAACCCAGTGAGCGCACGGCGTGCTGTGCCGGCGTCAAGACTTCCGGTATGCTCGGGGAGCAAATAAGGCATGAGCGTTTATTGTACCGCTGCTGGATCCCGTTTTCCGGATTCCATTTGCTCAAAGACTATGAATAATTGCATATGCCAATAGTGACGTATTGAAAACAAATAGGTTAGGATCCCATTTCAATTGGCCACCGAACTGCATTGTGATATGCAAAGGTAAGTCTTCGCTTCAGGTGGAAGTTGTCTCCTAAAGGCGGCCAGCGCGCTTTTTTCGTTTCTGGAAAAATGTTGCACACTGGCCGCTTTTTTTTGTTGACGCAATATAAATTTGGCATTACGATGGTCTCATCACTGAAAAAGGAGGTGGTCCAAACACAATGAAATCTGGTAGTAGATGGACGCGTCTTGAGGTGACTGACTGTTGAGCCGGTAGTTCTAAAGTTCAGGCTTCGTAACAGTGTCGAGGCCGCCGTTCCTGTGGATCGGTTGCCTTGAGATGCGACGCTAAAGAAGTAGTTCCGCCTTGAAATTAAAGGCTAATGACACCCGCCCCGTTTTGGGCGGGTGTCGCATTTTAAATAACATTGCACAAAACTTTTACAACTCGTTTGCGATTCCCAAGGCTTGATTTTCATAGACTTCATTACAGTGCGAGCCAATTCAACCAACCGAACTTTATCCGGTTTCCGCTGGATATTCAGTTTTGCCCTCGGCCTGTTGGCAGGCACCGCGCAAGCACAAACCAGCAGCGAGCACCCGTTTTTTGAAGGCGCGCAGATTCCCCCTCGCGTACTTGACATATTGAAACAATCTTGCCAGGAGTGCCACTCCGATTCGGCCAAGCGGACAATCAAAAAGTCCCTGCCTTCTGTGGCAGGCCTATTGACGGCAGATTCTGAAAATACAGAATTCCTTAATTTTTCCCGCTGGGGTCAGTACAAAAAGCGCGACCGCAACGGTTACCTTCAGGCCATTGCCAGCGCCATTACTTCAGGGTTGATGCCGCCGTCCAAAGGATGGATTTTCGGACGCCGCAAACGATTAACTGAAGAGGAACGAAAACTGGTAGCCGAATGGGCGATTTCAGAAGCAAAGCGAGCCAATAGATGAGCTAATTCTTATTGTTCTTTGCTCAGAATGCAGTGTGTTACCGAGCCGCGACCGCGAGGGTGTCGGGTGTTTCAGGAACAGTAAGCAACCGAGCCGCGCGTCAGCAAACGGTGTGCTCATAGTTAATGTTTACTGAAACGATATAGTAGGCCGCATTTGACATGCTCACCGGCAATGATTGATCCTTGCCTTTACAGCTTAAACAAATCTAATTGGGAGAGTCACTTTGATGACAACACGCCGGAGTTTCTCCGAAACGATGATTCACGTGTTTGGTGGGTTGATTACGGCCGCAATGGCGGGATTGAGTGGTGTTTATTTGATGGTACCCGCCAGAAAACGCAAGGGTGCCGGTTGGGTTGAAGCCGCTGATGCTTCCAAATTGAAAACCGGTGCGGCCGAAGAAGTTGTTTTTGAACGCACACGGATTGACGGATGGAGAATTACCAAGGAAAAGACTAGCGCCTGGATTGTGAAGAAATCAGAGCAGGAGGTTATCGCATTTTCCTCAGCCTGCACCCACCTCGGTTGCGCCTATCGGTACGATGCGGCGGCGAAGAATTTTGTATGCCCGTGCCATATTTCTCAGTTTTCCATGGAAGGCCAAGTCCTTTCCGGTCCGGCACCTCGTGCCCTTGATCGCTACGATGTCAAACTCGACAAAGGCCGTGTGCTGCTCGGCGAAATTCGGCAGGCATAACCAGTCATGAACGCGATACTTAATTGGATTGAAGAACGCACCGGCATTGGTTCGCTTGTGCAACATTTTCTCAACGAAGACATTCCCGCTTCCAGCGGATGGAAACATGTTCTGGGCAGCGTTGCTCTGTTTGCATTCCTCATTCAGGCAACCACGGGCGTGCTGCTGGCGCTCAACTACGCACCAACCGTCGGCGAAGCGTACGCCAGCATAAAGTACATTCTGACCGAACTCACTGGCGGATCCATCATCCGCAGCGTCCACCATTGGGGCGCAAGCATGATGATTATTGTCGTTGTTTTGCACATGGCCCAAGTGTTCATTTGGGGTGCCTATAAGAAGCCGAGGGAAGTCACATGGATGGTCGGCGTGCTCCTGTTGCTACTTACGCTGGCTTATGGGCTCACTGGTTATCTGCTGCCTTGGGACAATCGCGCCTATTGGGGCACTGTGGTTACGGTTCAAATCGCCGGTTTGGCCCCTGTTGCTGGCGAATATATTCAACGATTGCTCGGAAGTGATGGTGGTCCGATCGGCGCCGTAACCTTCTCCCGTTTTTATGCGGCGCACGTTCTGATTCTGCCGCCAATAACGGCCCTCATGATTGTCTTCCACTTGTATCTGGTACGGCGGCACGGCGTTGCGCCGAAACCGCATGAGACAGCAACCAAGAAGTTTTACCCATCGCAAGTTTACAAAGACACAGTCGCAATCTTCATTGCTTTTTCCATTCTGTTGGCCCTCGCCATCATCGCCCGGGTTCCGCTGGGACGCATGGCCGATCCAACCGATACAACCTACACGCCTCGGCCGGAATGGTATTTTCTGTTCTTGTTTCAATTGTTGAAACTGTTTGAAGGGCCCCTCGAATTGCTAGGCACTTTGGTGCTGCCAAACCTTGCGATTGTGGCACTTTTTGCTGTGCCATTTATCGATCGAAGCAAAGTTGTAGCTGTTGGAAAACGAGGCATGGCGATGGCCGTTCTGGCCATGGCTGGTCTGGTTTGGGGTTCGCTAACCTTCTTCGCCGTGAAAAGCACGCCCATCGACAACGAATTTGCTAAAGCGCTCGATGCACCTACGGAAAGCTGGCAGCTGTTACCAGCCGATGAATTGGCGGCAATCGGCTATTTCCAGGCTGCCAAGTGCGGCACTTGCCATGACCCTAAGAAAACTTTGAAGGACGACGAGTGGTTGATGGATCACTTCAAAACCAATTCCGGCGGCCTTTCACTAAAGGATGGTCAATGGAAAGTATTAGGAAAATTGCATAGCGGAAGCAGGCTGAGCGATGTCCACAAGGATGTATTAACCGGTTCAACTCCGGCCCATGCATTTGCCGGTGCAGCAGTTTATCAAGTAAATCAATGCTCCGCCTGCCACCAGCTGAAAGGCATAGGGAACAAGATTGGGCCAGTCATCGACGGATTGGCATTCCGTCGAGACAAGCCTTGGGTGCTGGAGCATTTCAATAATCCGCAAAAGCTTTCGCCTGGGACGACAATGCCGCCTTACAAGCTAAAGCCCGAGGATCTGGAAAACCTCACTCATTACATAATGATGGTTCCGCGCTAAGTCTAAAACGCCAATCGCGGTGCAAACTGCAACTGCCGTGCGGGGAACGTTGTCCGGATCGTGCCGAACGATCCGCTACCACGATCCCCCGTCCGTGCCCGAAGTTTGTCCGCTTGGTTCGTTCACGTCCAGGAATGCGAAACCGCTTCTGCATGCCGAGGTTGATTTGGTAATACGGATAAGACCGCACTAAATTCCGTCCAGCATTACCGAACGGAGCACTGGCTGGTGGATTGACGATATTGGCACGGTTGAAGTAGTTGTCGATGGATCGTTCCAATTCCGCAGCCAGCGGATCGCCCAGCAGATTAGTGCGAAGGTTCACGCCGCCAAGAAATGTGGGCAACCCGCCCGTCACCGTAGGAAATTGGCAAGTCTCCTTGGGCGCTGGTTTGTGTGGTCCCGGAACCACCGGTATCGACGTTTCGTAGAGTGACCTAGGGCCGCCGGAACTTCGGCGCTCGCGAGAAATTACCCGGGTATGCTCACCAGAAACGAGCCACCAGCCCGGCGTGGCCGGGGATGATAACGTCTTGCCCACCTACGTCTTACGGGCCAAGGGGCGCCTTCTGGGCTGGTCACCTCAAATTGAGCACAAGTGGTCAAGTTTTATTGAGCGCCGAGCCGCCGGAATGGGGGGAACCGGATGCATCCTTCACGGCACCCAGAAACGATGCTGTATCAAATTACGCGTAAAGCGCTGCGGAAAAGCATAGCGCAAGGCAACAGGAGGCAATTGTGCCCATTCTGGGCCATTAATGCTGAATTCCGAATTTGAACCAGTCTGATAATCAACTGTGGCGCGGACACTCGTGTCTGCAGCATCGGCACTCTTGCCGACGCTCCTCGGGCAGGTATTTACGAATAACCCTTGGAGCGAAATTCATTCCGGACGGACCGAAATCGAATTTACAGAGCAACTTCGGAATTCAGGTTAATTGTACCTGTATCCTCTCGCTGCTACTTGTTCTTCTTCAGCGTCAGGCGGCGAGCCGCAGCCCAACCGTCTTTATTGGATTGACGCCCACGTCCAATCGCCAGTGCATCGGCAGGGACCGCATCGGTGACCACCGAGCCCGCAGCGACGTAGCTGCCAGCACCGATTTGAACCGGAGCAACCAGCGTTGAATTGCTGCCCAGAAACGCCCCCGCGCCCACTTGGGTTCGATGCTTGTTCACGCCGTCATAGTTGCAGGTAATTGTTCCGGCTCCCACGTTGACCTTGCTGCCGATATCCGCATCACCCAAATACGCCAGATGGTTCGCCTTTGCGCCCTCGGCCATTTTCGTGTTTTTCAGTTCCACGAAGTTGCCAATATGGCAGTTTGCCCCCACTTCGTTATGCATGCGCAACCGGGCGAATGGGCCGACGCGAACGCCTGCACCGACGATTGAATCCGCCAGTAACGTGTAGGGTTCCATGCGCACTCCGTCACCCACCACCACGTTTTCAAGCACGCTTCCCGCCCCAACAATGCAATCTTCCCCAACAACTGTGTTGCCCAATAAACGGACGTGCGACTGCACAATCGTGTCGCGCCCCAGAACTACATCTACATCGATAGAAACGGTATCCGGCCTTTCGATCGTGGCGCCATCCAACATCACCTGACGCACTTTTGCGGCCCGGAAAATGCGATCAACTTCCGCCAATTCCACACGCGTGTTAATGCCCAATAATTCGTCGGCAACAGGCAATTCCAAAGGCTTGGTTGGATAGCCCTTTGCACGCAAAATCTCCACAATATCGGTCAGGTAGTATTCGCCAGCCGGATTATTCGTTGTGATTTCGCTAATGTACTGCCACACCAAATCGGCGCGGAAACAGTAGATGCCAGAATTGATTTCGTCGATTCTCAATTGTTCCGGTGTTGCAGCTTT
>JBBRJC010000102.1:0-9352 GCA_038220135.1 Bryobacterales bacterium
CCCATACTCTATTCGCGCTAGGTTCGCTTATGTAGACTCTGCCGGAGCGATCAACCGCGAGACCACCGACGTCAGAGAGATACGCTTCGATCGCAGGGCCACCCTCCTTAATGACACTAAACGCGGACTTCCCTGCGAAAGTTGTAATTATACCTGTTGGGGCAATCTTGCGCACGCGCCGGTTCCCTGCGTCATTCACATAGAGATTTCCGTTGGCATCGGCCGCGAGGTGGCTTGGGCCATTAAGCATCGCCTTAACCGGAGCTGCCCCGTCGCCGCTGAAGCCTGCCACCCCAGTGCCTGCGACAGTCGAGATCACGCCGCTGGGGTTGATCTTGCGAATCCGGTGATTGGAGGTGTCGGAGACAAAGATCGAGCCGTCAGGACCAACGGCCATACCCTTCGGACGGTTAAGAAGCGCCATGTCCGCCGGCCCACCGTCGCCGAAGAATTGGGTTCGCCCAACAACGGTAGTAATGCGCCCGTCCCGGTCGAGCCGCCTGACCCGATTATTTGCCGCGTCGGTAATCCACAGCGTTTCGTTCGTGTCGGTTCGGAGAATCGCATTTTGAAAGTTATCGGGCACGCCCAAGCTAATGATCCCGTTTGGCCCAATCGAGCCAAGCTCCGGGTTGAGACGGGTAGTGAAGTAAAGCACCCGCCGGGTATCAATGGCAACCGAAGTGGCGTCTACAGGGCTTGAGAGGGCAGGCGCTAAGTGGGAGGATATCCCACTTCTTCCGTTGCCGGCCACCGAAGTCATTGCACCAGCGGTGGAGATTTTACGAATCCGGTTGTTGAGATAGTCTGCAACATAAATGTTCCCCTCCGAATCGACCGTAAGCGCCCGAGGAGCGTTCAGAAGACCCTGAGCGGCTGGCACGTTGTCCAAAAACCCGGCGGTCCCGCCTTTTCCGGCAACGGTGGTAACGATCCCAAGGGTGTCAATCTTGCGGACCGCATTGAAACCACTTCCCGTAAAATAGACAGATCCGTCCGGCCCTACCGCAAGATCTGTTACAACCATATTCGCCGTCAACGCAGGTTGCCCATCTCCGTCAAAAGCATAGCTGCCGGCTCCGGCAAAGACCGTCGCACTCCCATCAACAGTGGAAATTCTCCAGATCCTGGTGATGGAACCTACCAGGAGGTTGCCGTCAAGGTCAAGAGCCATCGCCTGAGAGTTTACCGGCGCTGGAGCGAGGGTTGAAATCGTTCCATCCGGCGCTACGCGGCGGATTCGCTCATTACCGCGATCCAAGATGTAGACGAAGCCATTCTTGTCCCGAACGGCGTCAGCCGGCTCGCTCAGCAGAGCCGAAGTAGCCGGTCCACCATCACCCAAGGGAAGTGAGCCCGCGAAGCCGCGGAAGATGTAAGGCGGCGGAACCAATTGGGCAAAAGCAGGCCACGCCCCCGCAATCACCGCGAGCAAGAGCCAAGCCCACCTCTTGATCAACGCGCCCCTTGTGTGAACGCCGCCGTGGCCGCTGTCTTCTTCTGGTTTGCCTTCTCCACAACCTTGCGCAGTTCCCACCGCGAGTACAGGCGGAAGAGCACCAGGAACACCAAGCCCACCCCCGCAAGCGGGATCATGGCGTACATGATGTCTTCGCAAATGAAGGCAAAGATAGCGCCAAACTTCTTGCCGGCGTACCAATATCCGGCGGGGGGATACACGGTACCGAGAAACGCCGCGCGGGCTGGGTCTTTGAGTTGAGTGTCTGCCATGTGTAACTAACTCCGAATTAATTTCTGATTTCGAACGTAAGTGATGATTGCGATCACGGGGAGCGCAACGAAAGCCAAGCTCAACAGGCATCCCGAACCCGAATCCGCCAGATGGACTCCCAAGCTCGTTTTGCCCGCCTGTTGCTGGAGGCGCGAGGCGACCACGGCGTATCCGGGCAGCCTCGAAGCGAAGAAATAGAGCAGGCCACCGCCTAGATACCACAGCTGGTAGGTCAGATGGGTGAAGCCGCCGGCCCACATCCATCCGAGGACTGACATGGCGGCGGCCGCGATAAGGATCCGTTTGGACCCCTGAAAATACATTGTTTCTGAAGCAGCCAGGAAGGACTCAAGTCGAGCGATTGATTCTCCCAAACGCGGTCCGGGAGACCCTTGTTGCCGAACCTTAGCAATGGCTGCTTTGGCCGAATCTACCTGGGAACGGGAAGCGGCGTAGTAACCCGCAGGTATGCCAGTACCGGCCGGGATGTCCCAGAAGCCCGCCAGTTCCTGTTGAATCAGGGCGTCGCACATTAGATCCTTGACGGATTTGTTATTGGGATCTGTGCGCAGGCAATCTTCCCAGATGGAGACAGCCTCGGCCAAATCATCCTTCAAATAGTAGACCAGGCCGATCTCGGCGCGATACACCGTCTCCTGGGGATCGATCCTGGCCGCTGTCTGGTAGTGCTCAATTGCCCGGTCATATTCGGTGAGGGCTTCATGGACGAGGCCTACTTCAAAGTGCCAGGCCGCATTGTCCGGAGCTTGGCGGAGCGCGCGACCGTACTCGAAAATCGCCTGTTGCTTCTCACCAAGATGATGGTGCACGGCGGCTAGCAATGCCCACGCTTCGGCGTGGTCACCCTGCAGTTCGGTGGCGCGGGTTGCCAATTCCAGCGCTTCTTCATAGCGGCCTTCGCTTGCGCGTTGTCTGCCTTCTGCCACCAACTCTCCGGCAGAAGATGTAGAAGCTGGCCGACCGCCAGATGAGGAAGGACTTGCTGCGGGAGCCGGGCTTGAAGTCAACTCCCGATCATAGTTTTTCCGCCGGTCGGAGTCGCTCAGCACCGCTTCGGCTTCGGCAATGAGCTTCATCATCTTTTCGGCTTCCTGCCGGCGTTCGAGGGAGTGTGATGAGGTGCGGCCGCTCCAGGTACGCAATTGCCGCATGATGGCCGCTTTGACCGCAGCTGCGTCGACGGTCGCTTCAATTGCCAGGATTTGATAGTAGTTAGTCATAGGCGACACGGTCTACGCTACGGAGATGCCCTTCATCTGATTCTTCTTGCTGGCGATGGCAGTTTCGGTCAGGCCGGAATTCCGTTTTAACTGAACCTCACCGAGGTCGCGTTTGGAGGTCATGTCAAAGACAGTGACACGGATCGTACCATTGTTGTCGTATTTAAAAGTCACTCGCACTTCCGCGCCTGCCGGATACGACGGGATCGCAATGTCGGCCTCGGCGGCAATCGTGACGTAGTCGAGGTCTTCCGCCTCGCCCTCGGTGACCCTGACGCGGAGAGTGGTTTGCCTGTCCTGGACTGTCTGAAAAACGTCGCTCGCCTCGCAGGGGATCGCTGAATTCTTCTGCAGCACGATGGAGTTGGCTTTGCCGGGGCCGCGCTGCACGACGATGCCCATGCTGTGGGCGCAAACGTCAATGATTTCGGGAGGTGCGATGCCACTCCTGCTCGGGCTGCCAGCCGCCGCCGAGGCTAGAAAATCCGCCTTGAGGGCCGCTCCCAAGGCGACTACCTCGTCGGGGTGCAACTCGATTGATGGGGTCTTGCCTGTTACTCTCCGCACGAGTTCGGGAATGGACTTCATGCGCGTCGACCCACCCACGAGCAGAACCTTGTCCACTGCATCCCAAGTTAATCCCGCGTCTTCTCGAACCAGCTCCAGGATATTGGCCGTCTTTTGGACCAAGTCTTTGGTCACGCGATCAAAGTCGTCCAGGGTAAGGGCGACGCGTTTGGTCTTGCCACCCGCAGCGAGGAAGACCTGGGTGGACTTCATGTTCGGGCTGGACAAAGTGCGCTTGGCCACTTCGGCTTTCTCGCGAAGATCCTGCTCGGCCGCCGGGTCGTCGCATGGGTCGACGCCGTGTTCGGCTTGAAAGGCTTCGCCGAGGAACGCCATTACTGCATTGTCGAAATCGAAGCCCCCCCAGGTTCCGGTCGCCTCCAGTGGCGATTACTTCCAGCTTACCTGCCTCCAGACGCATAAAGGTGACATCAAAAGTGCCGCCTCCCAGGTCGAATACGACGATTGTTTCGCGCTTATCCGCCAAGCCACCCCGGCCCAGTCCGTAGGCGATTGCAGCGGCTGTGGGCTCATTGAGAACCTCAAGAACTTTCAACCCGGCAATCTCGCCGGCATCGAGAGTGGCTTTGCGTTGGCCGTCGTTGAAGTAAGCCGGGACCGTTACAACGGCTCCATCCACCGCAGCGCCAAACTGCAGTTCAGCGTCTTCCTTCAGCCGCTTGAGGATCATTGCCGAGATGTCAATTGCGCCAAATTCCTGTCCGGTTTCGGTGATGAATCGCCATTCGCCGGCTCCAATCTGGCGCTTGACAAACTGCACTACGTTCAATGGATTAAGTGCAGCCGAACGTTTGGCCATGGTACCAACCAGAGGCTGGCCGCCGTCAAACATCACAACGGAAGGCGTGATGTGTTCGCCCTCCCGGTTGACGATTATCTCCGGTTGGCCTGCTGGATTGACCTTCGCCACCGCGCAATAAGTGGTTCCCAAATCGATTCCGATGTAGTTCGGCATGGAGTATTTATACCTTCACTTTATGAGTTCGCAGCCGGGCTGGCCGGGCGAAATTTGTATATGGATACTTCGACGGGTCGCAAGACAACGCGCTTGTGCCGGTATCCCTTGCGCAGGACTTGCGCGACGCGGAGGTCATCCGGCGCGGATTCGGCCGCGACTGTCCGAACCGCCAAGTGCAACTCGGGATTAAATTCATCGGCTGCCTCCTCAATGGCCGTCACCTCGAAGCGTTGTAGCGCTTCCAGAATTTCGTCATGGTATTCCTCAAGCTGCGAGTTGGGTGCCTGGGCCAGATCGCTTTCCATACGATCCAAAGCTCTGAGCAAATCCAGCAGAAGCGGGCGCACGAATCCGGCCGACTGTTGCCTCTTGAGAACGTCCAATTCGCTTGACAGGTACTTGATGGCCTCGCCAGCGGCAGTCTCGCGCTGGCCCTGCACTTTTAGTAGTGCGAGGACCTCGTCCAGACGTAAATCTTCGCCGGCAGGCAAAATTGCAGTTGATGAACTTTCTTCAGGTTCCGCCACAAACTCCGCCTCTTCGCCCTCGTTAGAAGTGTCCCAGCAGTAAGGTCGACAACGGCGACTAAGCGATTCTACACTACCTTTAGGGGTGACTTCAAGAAAAGAAATTTACCTTGTTTGCAGGCCCGATCTATCTTGGTCAACGCTTCAGCCAGAATTTGACGGACGGCACCCACAGTTATCGAAATTGCGCATTTGGAATTGGCCTTGAGGGGCCTGAGCATGGTGCTGCTTGATCCGCCGAACCACTACCACTGGAGCAGGATGCTGGTGACCTCAGTCGTTGCACCCGAGTCTCATCTCTTCGCCAGTCCACCCTATGAGGAGGAATCGGTGATGGGTGGAATGGTCATTAAAAACCCGGCTGACGGTAAGCATTAGTGGGCAACGTCACCTTGGGTTCAGCCACTGGTTTGTCTGCGCTCGACCTCTATTCGATGGGCTTGATTCCTGCAGCGGAGGTTCTGAGCACTATCTTGATCGTCGATACGAAAGTGGGGGAAGGTGGGGTGCGGAAGGGCGGAAAGCCAAGAACAAGTAGCATCGCCGATATAGAGCTAATTGAAGTTAAGCCGCAGCGCAATTTTAAGCTCGGAATCTATCTGCTGCATGAAAACGGCCGCGAACCCAGCGCTGCAAATTAGAACAAGCGCGTGGGCTCGAGGCCGCATTATGTCAATACTTCAGTGTTGCCACGAAAGGCTTGATGACCGTACGCCCAACTGCCGCTTCGCAGTAGGGCCGCCAGTGTGGTCGCCCTGAATATAGAACGAGCCCGGCTCGGCTTCGTTAGAATCCATCGTGCCACCGGTAATGCCTTCAATTTCCTGATGATCGATCGTGGTCACGCCGTTGCGAACAATGGTGAGCGTACGGCCAACAGACCGTTCGCCCAACTAACGCTTCGGAGCAGAAACGGTGATGTTACGAAACTTCAGGCCGCCAGTGTGGTCGCCCTGAATGTAGAACGGGCCCGGCTCGGCTTCGTTAGAATCCATCGCGCCACCGGTGATGCCTTCAATTTCCTGATGATCGATCGTGGTCACGCCGTTGCGAACAATGGTGAGCGTACGGCCAACCAACGTTATATCGAATGTATCCCACTCGCCTGGTTTGCGCGCCAAATCGCCTTTTGGAGTGATACGTCCATAGATGGAACCAATGCGGCGTTCGGGCGGATTGTCGGAAAGGGGCTCATATTCCAACTGCATTTCGTAGCGGCCACGAAGATAGAAACCGCTGTTGGCGTGATCGGGGCAATTCACTTCAAAGTGAACTTTGAAGTCTTCAAACTTTCTGGTGGATTGCAGGTTTGCACCCTTCGTCATATTCACCAAATAGCCATCTTTCACCACCCAAGGGCTATTCTTCGGGTCGCCCATCGGTTCCCAGCCCGTTAGATCTTTCCCATTGAAAAGCGGTTCTGGCTTGTTCCACACTTTCGGTTCGGCACGCTTCAATTCCGGTGCGCGAACGCCAGTCATTTTGGTTGTTGAATCACCGCGTTTTTGCACTACATTCAGTTGATCACCAGCCGCATCAATCTCCCAAGTCAATGCAAGGCGCTTGCCGGCAGCAGCCGATAAGCCAAGGGTCAAATGCGAGCCACTGGCCTTCACTTCCTTCACCTGATAGACGTTGCCGCCTGTCGGTTGAAACCACACTTCCAAATTGCCGGCCTTTTCGGTTATGCCAAGCCAGTTGGCACGATTACCGCCGGGCGTTGTGACGTTGAAATTCCAGCGGCCTTCAAACGGGCTCTTTGCAAAGGAAAGGGCAGGCGTAAGGAGTGCGGAAACATAAATTAGACTGATCGCAAGCTTCATGATGGCAGTGTATTACAGCCCGAGGCCGATTGTCTGGAAATTTTGCAGATCAGCGTAGTTCAGCAACAGGTTGCAACGGCCTGGACTTCTGCGCTTACAAGGTTCTTCTGCGGAAAAGCCCATTTCATCGGTCTGCCATTTGCGATCTTCCTCTGCCAACAACGTCAGCGTTCCCCACACTTGGCCGCCCACCATGATGGGCGCTCTTGGGCTCGCTCGTTGAACAACCCTCATGAACAGGACGGCGGTCTTCTCGCGTTGCTCATCATTCCTGCAAAAATCAAAAAGATCGCAAGCTCTCCCACTTTCCTTAGCTTCCTTCAGTCACGAAAATTCTTCATGACTGAGAGGAGAAAAGTGGCTTGTTTTTTCGCAATGATAATTTTGCTCAAAGTAGAACCCATCATTTTCCAATTACCCGACCCCGCACCGGAATTGAAGAGCTTTGTCCAACTCAACCGTTGCGACAACCGGATTTGAAGCTATGCGGAAAAGTGCGCTTTACCAATTGCTTCTCGATCCAACTTGGATTGCATAATTTTGTCTATAGCGGGGCCGGGAGGTCGTCTTATTGAACGCCTTTTTTGAAAAGTGCCGGCGATTATTCCTCTTCCCAACGGAAGCGCACGACGGCGATGAAGCCGAACAGGATCGCAAAGGCGAGTAGAACAATAACTGGCATTACTGCTTCAGACGCTGGGAGGCCGCGCCAACTCATGGCGTCCAGCCCATCCATAGCCCAACGCGCTGGCACAAGTTTGGTCAGGTTCTGAAGCCAACCCGGGAAGAGGAAGCTCGGGACCCAGGCTCCGCTGAGCATGACCATTATTAGAGTTGCAAGTACGGAGAGACCGCGCGCGGCTTCGGCTGTTTTTCCAAGAGCGGCGATCAGCAAACCATAAGCTGCGGTCATTAGTCCGAATGCTGCGCAGACGGCGATAAAGCCGGGCACGCTTCCCGCAAGCCGGACATCGAACACAACGCGGGCGAAGGCAAAGACGACTGCCAGAATAATCATCGCAATGAACATCGCGCTGACCGCGCGGCTACCCAAGAGCTGCACTTTTGAAAGTGGCGCAGCACGGAAGCGTTTCCACAATCCGCGTTGCCGTTGCAAAAGCAGGCCTATCCCAACATCAATGCCCATGAAGAGGATGAACTGAATCGCCATGCCACCGAAGGAATGCGCGTAGGAATTGTAAGCAATTCCAGAGCCCGAGGTTATTTGCTCAACTGCAGTGGTGAAGGGAATGCTTAATCCGCCGCCGTCCGTGCTGCCACCGAGTGACGCCTTGCCGTCGTATTTTGAGACTCCCTCTAAAATGCTCTTCAGTGCATTGCGCTGATCTGCGGGCATGCCGGTGTTGCTATTCAGCGCCTTCAATGCGTCCAATGCAGTTGTTTTTCCGAGTTGGCCAGAAAAAGCATCCTTGCTGACAGCTTGCATAATGTGGCCCGTCAACATACCTTCAATCATTGCGGCTTCGGCTTGATGTGACGGATCCGTTAGAAGTGTGACCGTGGGTTTCTGGTCTGCCCGGAAGAATGCCTGAGTGGCTTTTTTGCCGAAGTCTGGCGGGATGACGACAGCGACTGGCGCTTTACCTTTTTTGACCAGTTCGCGGGCCTCTTCGAGAGTCGCCGGTCTTGCGTCCAAGCGCTTTTCAGACTTCAGTTTGGCGGCGATGTCCTTAGAAACGGTGCCGCTTTCCTGATCGACAATCAATACGATGGTTCTACCGGGGTCCTTCGTATTGGTGGCACCGCCAAATACGTAGCCGAAAAAACTGCCAATGATTATCGGCGCAACAAAGGACATTATGACTGCACGCCGGTCATTGAAGAATAATTGAAAATCTTTTCGAATAAGTGCGAGGAATGGAGACATTTTAGTCGCGCAGGCTCCTTCCAGTAAGAGTGAGAAATACCGCTTCAAGCGTTGGAGCAGCGGTGTTAACGGCTTCAAAGCGTAGGCCCCTGCCCGCCAGCCAGTTCAATACGACGGGGGCGCCGGTGGAAAGATCTGTTAGCCAGCACGTTAGCCGATTGTCCTTGAGTTCCGCTTTCTCCACTCCTGGAATGTTGGTAGCATCATCAGGTGATAGGAGTGAAGTGAGGTTGATCGTCAAAATATTAGTGGCTGGCAACCGGCGATAAAGCCCGTTCAACGTATCGCTTGCAACCACTTTGCCGTGATCGATGATGACGACACGATCACACAGGCGCTCAGCTTCTTCCAGGTAGTGGGTCGTGTAAAGGAGAGTTTTGCCTTGGCTTTTGAGGGTTTCAAGATTGTCGAAAATGGCGTTGCGGCTTTGTGGGTCAACACCAACTGTGGGCTCATCTAGAAGCAGCACTTGCGGATCATGCAAAAGCGCTGCAGCAAGGTTTAGACGGCGCTTCATGCCTCCGCTGAAAGTAAGGACACGATCTTTCGCACGATCACGTAAACCGACCAATTCCAAGGCACCGTCGATCGCCTT
>JBBRJC010000103.1:0-9347 GCA_038220135.1 Bryobacterales bacterium
CATTTTACAAGTCCGCACAGGGTTAAAGGCCGGCACTCCTGGCAAAAAGCCAGTGACACCCTGTATCTAAAAACAACCCACAATGCTCAAACCAGAAGTGGCGGATTTTCTCAAGAAAGTTCGTCACAACACAACTCTCGAGGCGCAGATAAGAGACACCGATAGCTACAAAGAACTCTCAGAGCTATCGAACGCCGAAGGCATCCAAGCCACCGCCACCGAATTCCGCCAAGCCTTCATAGAACGCAACGCCCGCGCCATGTTGGAACTTATGCTGCAGCAAGGCGTCATCGAGCCGACGCCCCTAACCCCATTGAGCCCCATCAATGAAAACCAATGGAGCCGCATCGCCGCCATCGACCTTGCCCCCATCGCCACCCAAATGGTGCGAGACCAGGAGTGGTCCCAAGCCCGCGCCGCATCAGCCGAACGCCGCTATCGCCGCTTCCTCTATTTGAAAACAATACTGCCCGAAGGCAACGCGTCGCCCACACACGAAGTAGACCAGTTCTGGCACCAGCACATCATCAACACCCGCAAATACGGCCCCGATTGCGAACATGCCGTCGGCCACTTCCTGTATCACTCCTTCCTATCGCCGGAAGAGGAAGCAGACGCCGCAACCTTGCACGCAATCTGGCTCGATACTCAAGCCGCATACGAGGCCTTGTTCGAAGAACCCTACGAAGGCACAATCGGCGCGGCACTTTTGGACCGTTGGCCGGAAGCTTAAACCCGCCCCGCAAACTCCCGCGTTTCCGTGGCAATTTTCAGCTTCTCGCCTTCTTTAACAAATAACGGAACTTTGATTTCCAATCCGGTCTCCATCTTCGCCGGCTTAGTCCCGCTCCCGCTCGATGAATCCCCTCGCGCACTGGGCTCAGTCGATGCGACAACTAATTCCACAAACATCGGCAACTGCAAACCAATCGGATTGCCGTTGTACTTATGCATCTGAATCAGCGTGCCTTCAATCAACAGGTCTAGCGCATCGCCAACCACTTCCTCAGAAAGAGTATAGGTTTCAAAGTTCTCCTGATCCAGAAAATGAGAACCTTCGTTATCGCTGTAGAGATAGGTAGAAGGAACCAGTTGCAAATCGGGCTCCTTAAACTTGTCTTGCGCTTTGAATGTTTTTTCAAAGACGGCGTTGGTCAGCAGATTGCGGATCTTCAAGCGCACAAGCGTCTGTCCACCGCGAGCGGTAGGGGTCGAGATTTCTGAATCGAGACAGCAGAACGGACTGTTTTCAAACTCAAACATAGTCCTGCGCTTGATGTTAATAGCTTCAATTAATACGGCCATAAATTCCTTAAAGGCGGGGCAGCGGCGCAAGCGGTTGCACAGCCATCTCCCGATTCCTTTCAATTATAAGGGAAGGATGTTCTTCATAGAGCATCTGTTCGTCGTGAGTGCGAACACTTGTGTCTGCCGCATTAAGACTCATCTCGATGCTCTTTGCCCAAGCATCCGATTCAATCGGCATTGGCAATATTGCCAAACCTGTTAGTGTGTGAACAGGAGCACCGCCATCAGTGCCAACTCGCAACGTAAATCTGACGGAACACTTGGATCAATTTATAGAGAAAGGAATCACATCTGGCCAATTCAGCAACGCCAGCGAAGTGGTACGCGCAGGGCTCCGTCTTCTGGAGCAGCGCGCGCAGGAAGACAAGGCCAAAATCAAATGGCTTCGCGGCGCAGCCAAGGAAGGATTCGACGCCATAGACCGGGGTGAAGGCATGGAATTCGAAACGATGGATGACCTGGAATCTTATATTCATCAAATAGGAGATGAAGTTTCATCCGAGTTAGCCGCTGAGCAATCGAGTGCCTAAAAAGCATGTTCGTCTGAAAGCCGAAAGCAAGTTGGGTTATCAAGCCAAGTTGCGCTACGAAGCCCTTCTGATACAAGCACTGCGCGACATCGAGAGCGAGCCATTCCGCCCCGGTTCCACCGAGCGACCGGAGATCGTGATCAAAGGAGCCAGGACATATCACATCGTGCTGAGCCGTACCCATGTAAGCGGACCAAGGGTCAAGGAACCTCGACATTTCATTCTCTATCGCCATCGTGATGTTGCGAATGTGATCGACAATGGCCCCATCCTTCACGATGGCCGCGACCTTGCCAGCCATCTTCCTGAGGAGTACCGGCTTGGATGAGGGCAAATTCACGCGGCAGGCAGTGGCACCTAGTGACACACGCGAATGCTCTTAGTTCGCTTCATCACCACCGCCAGATCAAACACCGCCTGCATCCGCGCCTATGTTTCAGGAGTGCCGCCGAATGCTAGGGCAACTGGATTGCCATCTCCGGCGAGATGCTCGACTTCCTAGCCACTCGCGTCTGCCGAGAAGTAACACCCAGCAAATCCGACTACAACCGTGCAACCATCTGCCAATCCTTCATATCACCGTCGAAATCTGAGCGCTAGATATTCACGGGCTCCCTAACTCAATCAAAATCATTATTAAAGTTTAGCGTCTTTCAACCGATCTGAAAGAAGGACCACAAAATCCTCTATACTAAACAACAAGGTGGTTAAAAATGTCTACTCAAGCAACGGCACCTGCAAAGTCACCCGCGAAAACCGGGAATGCGTTCCCGGCTAGTGAAGATCAGATCCTTGATTGGGATTGTGCCTTTGAAGCCCCACCATCTCCGCAGCGCTCCGCACAAATAGTCGTAACACTCCGCGAAGTTCAAATCGAACCTTCCCCAGTTTGATCCAGACCATTTGAAACTGGAAAAAATGGAGCCACATTTTGCGCGCTACCCGTGGTATGGAATTACGAGTGGGCCAGATATTCAACAAGGGGACATTTTTAATGAATGCCGTGTCTGGGATCCTGAATCAACATCATTTTTTGAAGAGGAAAAGCCAGCTTTTACCTTTGCAAAGCAAGATGTCATTGTTCTAACTCAAAGTTGTGATCTCGTTCCAGGTCAACGAAAAACAGACCACGTTTTGATGTGTGCTCTCTGGAAACTGGCTGCCTTCCCGCCCAATCACCACTTGTCCACCCCGAAAGATCTGGAAGAAGTCAGGCGCGGAAATATCCCGGGCTTTCATATGCTAGCGCCATGTGAACAAAAAGAATTCTCTCAGGACATACGCCTTGTTGACTTTCGGCGCACTTGGTCATTGCCCCTAGCATATGTTCAACAGCAAGCGCAAAAGCTCCACCTGCGATTGTTGCCCCCATATCGCGAACACCTGTCGCAAGGGTTTGCCCGATATTTCATGCGCGTCGGGCTCCCATCTCAGATATTCCTCCGTTTCGATAAATTGAAGTTTCCCACCTTCGCGCAAGACTAGGATAGAGTCACCAAACAAACCCATTCCCCTAGCGTTTCAACCTGTATTTCCCACTATTTCAATTACATACAGAAACAGATCAGGTAGTCACAGTTCTCCCCATGCTAAAGTCACCCTGAAATGAAAAACGAATCAGCCGCGCTCCACCACCGCAGCAAAGGAAAAAACAAAACAAACCCAAACCTAAAAAACCACCTACCCCATCAACCCACTCAGCTTCCGGCTCGCCGTCGGAAACGCCTCAATCCCCGCCCCCAAAACATCATCCGCCACCGTCAAATACAAATCCGCCACCGTCCCCGTCATCTTCGAATGCACCCCGCGCACCATCCGCGCATTCGCTCCCCCCGCCACAATCGCCGCCATCCCATTATTCTTGTGATCGTTCGCCTCAGCATGCTCATGCACAAATACCAAACAGGTATTATCAAAAACCGTCTTCTCACCCTCAGGAATCGACCGCAGCTTATTGCACAAATAAGCAAATTCCTCCACATGCCATCGGCAAATGTCGCGCATCGTCCGCTGCCCCGCAAGCTTCGCCGGATTGTTCGCCGGCGCGTCCCCGTGCGTGTAATCGTGATGACGCCCATGCGTATACCCAAGCCACGGAAATCGCGAAAGCCCCTGGCACTTCGTCAACATGTAACTGGCCACCCGCGTCTGCCGGGAAGCAAAAGCATGCGCCAGCAAATCCGACTGCAATCGCGCAATCCTCGGCCAATCCTTCATGTCGCCGTCGTAATCGGGCGCGTCCACCTTCCGGTAATTCGCCGGCAAACCCTCAATGGCCCGCTCCACATCGCGAATCGAAGCCAAATGCTCGTCAACTTTCCCCAAATCTTCCTTGCCCAAATCCTTGCGCAACCCCGCCAAATCTTCCCGAACTGCATCCAAAACCGAATGCTTCCGCTTCACCCAGGCCTGCTCGCGCGCCCCAAACAGCCGGTCAAACAACTTGTGCGGCAACATCTCCGGCGGCAACGGACGGTCGTACGCCGCCCAACTCATATTGCGCTGAATGCTCTCACCAAACGATTCCTGACTCACCCCAATCTGCAGCGACCGGAACCGCGAACTGCCCCCAAACTTCTGCGCAATCGCCTGATCAATCGACGGCCCACCAGCCCCGCGCCCGGTAAACTGCGTGCCCGTCATCAATGCCGACATCGACCGATGATGATCGTTCCCCGGACCCACCATCCGCGCCGCCGGATTGTCCAGCCCCGTGATCACATGCATGTCCTGGCGAAACGAAGCCAATGGATCCAAACACGGTGTCATTTGATAGCCCTTGCCCGTCTCGGTCGGAATCCAATATTTCTCCACAATGCCGTTGCCGTTGAACCACAACACAAAGCGTGTTTCAACCGGTGCCTGCGCCGCCGCCCATGCCGTGCCATTCGCAGTAAACATGGCAGCAAGCGGCGGCAGGCCAATGTGAACCGCCGATCCGGCCAGCGTCGTGCCACTCAAAAAGCGGCGTCGCGATATCGCAGTAGGTTTCGTCCAGACGTTGCTCATTTTGGGGATTCGCTCCTGGTAACTAATGCAATCATAAGCTCTTTGAACTTAAATTGCGAGCGGGCAAAGGCGTCAAGCGTATGATCAATCACCGACTGATCTGCCGACGATTCCATCCGCCCGGCATAGTAACGGAAAACTTTTTTCACCACGCAAGACCGGCAGGCCGCGCTTTCTGCCAACAACTTGCCCAACTGCTTCGGATTGTCGAACTCGGAATTACGCAAGCCCGCCACTTGCCCGTTGATTTCAATCGGCAGTTCAATGTCGCGCTTGATCTCTTTGCCAGACCCCGGCTTGCCTTCGCTCACATGCGCAATAAACTTCGCTTGAAAGGCACCCACAGCATCGAACTGCTCCAAGCCAAAGCCGATCGGATCGATCAATTTATGGCAACTGGCGCAGCTTTCGTTGGTCAGATGTTCGGAAAGCCGCTGCTTATTCGTCATCGGCCGTTCCTGCTTCACTTCCGGCAGATTCGTATTCACGCCCGGCGGAGGCTGCGGCACATGCTGGCACAGCAATTGTTCCCGCACGAAAAGACCCCGGGCAGTGGGCGATGTTTCCACCGGCTTCGACGTCTGCACCAATACAGAAGCGTGCGTCAACACACCAGCGCGCATCGTGCCCGCCGGAAATTGCACGCGCCCATAGCTTTCTTCCGGCGCCGGAACCTTATACAGCGCCGCCAGATCAGCATTGAGGTAACTATAATCGGCCGAAACCAGATCCATGAAATTGCGATCTTCCCACACCAGCGCGTGCACAAAGCGGCGGGTCTCTTCGTTCATCGCCAGCGCCAGTTCGCGCGTGAAAGTGGGAAACAGTCGACGATCTTTCAGTTGATTTTCCACACGGTCGAAGCGGAACCATTGGGCGACGAAATCATCGAGGCCCGCATGCGCCCGTGGGTCAGCCAGCATTTGCCGAGCCGTTTTAGCGATACCCGCTTCATCGTTCAACGCCCCGGTCGCAGCCGCGGCAAGCAGCGCATCGTCGGGCATCGTGTTCCAGAAGAAGTAGGAAAGTTTCGCTGCACGCGCATAGGGCCGCCACTTCGCGTTGTTCGTCCGTTCCAGCCGGAACAGAAAATTAGGCGACTGCAGCATCGCCTCAACCACGGCTTCCACGCCGGTCGAAAAGTTGTTCGTACGCTTCGACTCTGCGGCAAACAGCTTGCTATAGCGCAGTTGCTGATCCTGCTCCAACGGTCGGCGAAACGCACGCCGCCCAAATTGCGCAATAAACTTTTCGCGGCAGGCAACGTCGGCAGCGCCAGCGGCCTTACAAATGTTCAGCTCTTTCGCTTGGCGACGCACCGCCGCAGCAGCCAGCTTTTCCGCAGCAGCGGCATAGTTTTCCGCAAGCAGTGGGCTCAGACTTTGCCCTTGAATCTGGTTCTTAAAACCGTTGATAAAATCTTCCGGTGGAAACTGTGCGGCGGGGTTGGACGCATCGCCCAACAGATCTCGAACGGTGTTGTTGTATTCCGAATGCGTCAATCGCCGCAGCGCCTCGGTGCCCGATACTTTACGCTTCGGCACTGGCGGAGTGAGCAGCAAAATCTCCTGCGGGGAAAGCACGCTCAACGCATCCGCCCACTGTTGCAGCAGTTTTTCATCGCCACTATTTTGCGCAATGCGCATCCCGCCGGAATGCTTCAAACGATTGGTCGGCTTGTTGATCAGCAAACTTTGTTTGGGCGCTTTCGCATTCACCCAGCGCTGCAGTTGCAGGCCGAAAATCTCAACCTCAGCATCACTTGCCTCGGCATCGGGAAACACCAAATTGGTAGGCCCAGCCACACCATCGGCAACGTGGCAAGTCCGGCAATTGGCCACCTCCAACACGGGGTAAAGGTTCTTCACAAACCAAGGCCCATTCAGCGGTTGAGCCCAAGCCCCAACCGCGCAGCACCCGAGTAAGAGAATGGCGAAACGCATATATAACATCAATCGTATCGCAAACGATATATTAGGAAGGAACATGACCAAACAGATTCTACTGTCGATGGCAACGGGCACCATTTTATTACTGACCTCTTGTGGTGGTGCGAAGACCGAAGAGAAAAAAGCCGAAGCCCCCGCCACCGCGCCGGCAGCCCCCGCCCCGATGGGTGAGGGAGCAACCATCACCGGCAAAGTTGCATTCACCGGCCCCAAACCGGTCATGAAAGATATTCGAGGCCAAATGGACGCGGTACCAATGTGCGTCAAGCAACATGAAGGCCCCATCTATTCCGAAGACGTCATCATCAACGGCAACGGCACTCTGAAAAACGTATTCATCCGCGTCAAAGACGGCCTGGCACCCAAAACCTATCCCGTCCCAGCCACCGCCGTCGCCCTAGACCAAAAAGGATGCGTCTACAGTCCACACGTGATCGGCCTGATGGTCGGCCAGAATCTGGAAATCGCCAATTCCGATTCCACCAACCACAACATTCACCCCTTGCCCAAGCTAAACCGGGAATGGAACGAATCCCAACCACCCCAAGGCGATAAAAAAGTTAAACAATTCCTCAAGGAAGAGTTCATGGTGCCGATAAAGTGTAATGTACACCCTTGGATGAGGGTGTATGTCGGAGTATCCTCCCATCCCTTCTTCGCCATCACCGGTGAAGACGGCACTTTCACAATCAAAAGTCTGCCAGCCGGTGACTATACCCTGGAGGCATGGCACGAACGTTATGGCGTGCAGGAAATAAAAATCAAAGTGGGTGAGAAAGAATCCAAGTCAGCCGACTTTAACTATAAGGGCTAGTGGCGGTTGAGTTTCTCGCCTGACAAGAACTTTTCGCGCTAGAATAGAATCTGGATGGGTAGGCAACCCATCAAATGGGCATGACTACGAATTATTGGCTGCATAAGTACGCGCTGGCACTGGCATGCTGCACCCTTTTCTTAGTGCTGGCAGGTGCTTCGGTTACCAGTACGGAATCCTCTCTTTCGGTGCCCGATTGGCCTCTTTCTTACGGCCAAATCGTACCGGAAATGAAGGGCGGCGTATTCTTCGAAACCGGTCACCGGTTGGTCGCAAAAGCGGTCGGCTTCCTGGTGATCATTTTGGCCATCTGGATGTGGAAGAAAGAAGATCGTCCATGGATGCGCAAAGTCGGATGGTACGCACTTGGCATGGTCTGTTTACAGGGGTTGCTCGGTGGCTTGACCGTGCTCTTTTTGCTGCCGAAGCCGGTCAGCATTTCCCACGCCTGTTTGGCGCAATTATTCTTCTCACTAACCTGCGCGATCGCACTTTGGACGTCGCCCGGTTGGAAGCAAGGTCCGGAATTGGTTGCCGATAGCGGCACTCCGTCCATGCGAACTTTAAGCTGGTTCACACCGCTTTCAGTTTTGGTTCAAATCGCCCTCGGTGCCGGCTTCCGGCATAAGGTGATTAATGTGATTCCGCACATCGCCGGAGCGCTGGTGGTGACGGGTATCATTATGTATGTGGCGATTGCTGTGATTGTTCAATATCCGAAGCATCGGACGTTGAAGAATGCCGCAATTGCTCTTTTGAGTATTACAACGATGCAGGTTTTTTTAGGAATCGCCGCTTACATTAGCCGCCTGGCCACTGCCGATAGTTTGACCCCGGTCACCTCTATGGTATGGTTTACCGTGGTCCATGTTGCCGTTGGCGGTTTGACTATGGCTTCGAGCGTTATACTTGCAATTCAAATTCGACGGAACGTGGTGCCAGCAACAGAAACAGCGCCGCAAAAACTGGCGCTTGTCTAATGAACAGTTATATTGAACTAACAAAACCGCGTATCACCTGGCTCATCTTAATGAGCACGGGCATCGGCTATTTCTTCGGCTGGGATGGTCAGTGGAATTACTGGCTCCTGCTTCACACAATTCTTGGCACCGGTCTAATTGCCTCAGGCACAGCCGCACTTAATCAATGGTACGAAAGCGAAGCTGACGCAAAGATGAAGCGCACCAACCAGCGCCCAATCCCGTCAGGCCGCGTGGCATCACGCAATGCTCTGTACTTTGGAACAGGCATCGCTGTCCTCGGTTTTCTCGAACTGGTTTGGGGAGCTAACCTGCTCACCGGTATGCTCGGCCTCTTCACTCTCGCCAGCTACTTGTTCCTTTATACGCCGATGAAGCAAAAAACGTGGCTGTCGACCACGGTCGGCGCGGTGCCCGGTGCCATGCCTCCGATGATCGGCTTTGCCGCCGCCCGTGGGGCGCTCACCCCGGAAGCCTGGGTGCTATTCGCGATTCTGTTCTTATGGCAGTTCCCACATTTTTACGCCATCGCATGGATGTATCGCGACGACTACAAAAGCGCCGGTATTCAAATGTTGCCTGTGGTTGAGCCCGATGGCAATTCCACGTCGCGCCACATGCTAGTTTTCGCCCTGTTCCTGGTCCCTGTCAGTTTGCTGCCGGTTTATTACGCCATGGCTGGAAAAATCTATCTTGCTGGGGCTTTCGTTCTAGGCGTGACTTTCGTCTATGCCTGTTGGAAGGTTTATACAGACCG
>JBBRJC010000104.1:0-9299 GCA_038220135.1 Bryobacterales bacterium
ACTTTTTCATGATCCACGTTCCTGTTTGGAACTATTACGGGCACAGTGAAATTTGGTCAGATCAAGATCCGGCCACCATTGAGAGGTTTAAAAGGCCAAGCAAAACGGCCCTTTTGGAGTTCCGGATTCGCCTGTGTCGTGTTATTACAAAAGATAAAATATGCATCGTTGCCGTGCGTTGACATCTATCTAGCGCGCCGCACGTTGCGCCAACGCACGCACATCCGCCAGCGTTACCATCGCATCTTTTGCCGGCAAATACTCCATACCAATGAAGCCATTGTAGCCACTGCGATGAATCGCCCGAAACACGTTCTCGTGATGAATTTCCCCAGTACCCGGTTCATGTCGAAACGGCACATCGCCAACATGAAAGTGCCCAATCTGCGCAATATTCGCCGTCAGCGTTTCAATCAAATTCCCTTCCATAATCTGCACATGGTACAGATCAAAAAGAATTTTCAGATGCTCTCCATCAACTTCCCGGACAATCTGAAACGCTTCCCCTGTGCGATCCAGATAGTAGTTGGCATGATTGTTGCCCTTTGGATTTAGCGGCTCAATTTTCGCCAGCGTGTTGATCACTTCCAGAATCATCGTCACGCCCTCACGCGCAACAATGTCATGTGCACGCTTCAACCCTTCAACGATGCTCGCATGCTGCTGCTGTCGGGAAAGATGAGCCACCTTGAAGCCACTCAACACCACCATCTGCCCCGCCTCAAAGCGCTTCGCAGCGTCCAGCGATGCGCGTATCTCTGCCAGAAACCCATCGCGTTCAGCCGGGTCGCACAGCCCCATTCCTTGCGGGTTCACACTCTTATTGCCCACCAAATTGGCGCACTGCAAACCCAGCCTGTTCTTCAAAGCAGTGATCTGCCTGGCATCAGCCGCACGCCAATCGCCGAATTCGAAAGCCTGATATCCAGCCCCGGCAACTTTTTCGATTTGCTGTGCCAGTGTGAGCCCAGGAAACAAAGGCTCCACACGTACGGAAAGTTTCAGTTCACGCTCCTTGGCACGCAACATTGCTGCGGCGAAAGGTAAAGTTAAAAGCGATCTGCGAAGCATCGCAACTGTTATATCATGGTGCTCAAATATCGACTATTTTCATGTCTTCAAAACTCCTTTTCGTAGCCCTCACAATACTCGCCCCCATCGCGAGCGGACAAATCCGCGTAGTCCGTTTTTCCGAAAGTGAACCGTTCAAAATGGGCGACGTAACCTCACGCCGAATTGTGCATCCAGGCCTGGGCGCAAAGAAGACCACCCTCAACCTGTCCGTATCAAAACCCGGCTCAGAGTTCGCACAGCATGTGCATGACTATTCTGACGACACCATCCTGGTGCTGGAGGGTGAAGTGAATTTGCGTCAAGGTGATTCGCTGCGTCTATTCAAAGCCGGTGAGTGCGCCTTTGTCCCCACCGGCCAAATTCACGGCACCGTCACCGCAGGCAAAACGGAAGCAACCATGATCAGTTTTCAAAATCCACCCGACCTGATCCTCTACACTGGTGCTCGTGATTCCAAGCGTCCCGGCGCCGCTGCACCCAAAGGCGACATCACGCCAGGCGCAGTAAAATATGTCAATTTCCAAGAGAAAAATGGGCCATTCACAAGTTCTGCAATCGGTTCCAATCGCGCCACCGGTGCGCATCGCAAACTAAAACATAACGAAAAGTTCAAGACCAGTGTCGCTGCCGAAGGCGAACAATTGCTGTTCGTTTGGCGTGGTGCAATTCGTGTGAAAGATGGCAAGACAACCTACACCGCCGGTGAACGCGATACCGTCTTCATTCAAGGTGCCGCTCAGTTGGAAGTGATTGGCGATGCGGCAGGCGTCACCGAAATCATTCAAGTACAAGCGCCGGCAACTGGGCCTAAATAAATTATGACCCGCCGAACCTTCAGCACTCTGGCTTCCACCCTGCCGTTATTGGCCGCACCCGCAAAGAAGATTCGTGTGGCAATGATTGGCACCGGCCACGGCCACGCTTCCAGCAAAATCCTTGCGCTGCAAAGCATGCCAGAATACGATTTCGTTGGTGTTTGCCGCCCATTCGATGACGACCCGGCCATTGGAAATGTTTTCGCCAACACCCGCAAGCTAACAATAGATGAGGCCTTGCACGATCCTTCAATCGAGCTCATTGCCGCAGAATTTGCCGACGCCGAACGCAACCTACAGCACGCGCAGCTCGCTATCAACGCCGGTAAGTTCGTACATCTCGACAAGCCACCGGGAGCAAAAATCGCCGGCCTGCGCAAGCTTTTAGCTGATGCGCAGCAAAAAAACCGAGTAGTGCAGATGGGCTATCAGTGGCGCTACCACTCCGGCATGGAGGCCGCCTTCGAAGCCGCACGCAAAGGCTGGTTAGGTCGCGTCTATCGCTTTCGTGCATCCATCGACAAACCGATCGATGTCGCCGAGCGAAAGCATTTGGCCAAGTACAGCGGCGGCATGATGTTCTCAGAAGGTTGCCACTTGGTGGACCGTGCCACGGCGCTACTGGGCAAACCAGAAAAGGTGAACGGATTCATCCATCATCATTCGCCCATAGCCGACGGGTTGGCCGATAATTCGCTGATCGTCCTCGAATACAAACAAGCCATTGCAGAAATTTCCCTTGCCGGATTTGATCCTCAAGGCAATCAGCATCGATATGTGGAAATCCTCGGCACCAATGGATCAGCCAAGGCTTCGCCGTTCGCGCCGGTTCGTCTCACTGTAGAATTAAAGACCGCCGCCGGCCCCTATCGTGCCGGATTCCAGACGCTCGAACCACCCAGCCCGCCCGGCCTCGGCTACACACCAGACTTCGCGGAAATGGCCGCCATCATTCGCAATGGTGCCACGCCTGTCTATTCTGCCAAACACGATTTAATGACTCATGAAGTGCTTCTTCAAGCATGTGGCATGCTTTAGGAAGCTATAGGAATTGTTTATGACAGATTCAACTCGACGAAATATTATAAGATCTGCAGCAATTGTCCCGCTGATGGCCGTACGTGGCAGCGCCCAGAATTCAGCCATAAAGATTGGTCTGATTGGAGCCGGCAGCCGAGGCACCTACACCGCAACAATAATGGCCAAAGATCCTCGAACAAAGATCACCGCCATCTGCGACGTTGTACCTGCCCAGATCGCAAATGCCAAAACCAAGATAGGCGTGCCTGATGCCAAAGAGTACAAGAATTTTCAAGATCTTCTGAACAGCGATGTGGACGCCATCATGATCGCAACGCCGGTCTATCTGCACCCGGATCACTTTGAGGCAGCAGTCAAATCAGGCAAGCATATTTACATGGAAAAGCCCGCCGGTCTCGACGTCGCCGGTTGCAAGCGCGTCATGACAGCAGCCGATGGTGCCGACCGCAAGATCAACATCACCTTCGGCTTTCAACAACGCTATGGCGGCGTTTACGTGAAGGCCAAGCAAATGTTGGATGCAGGTGGCATTGGCAAAATCCGAGAAGTACATGGCGAATTCTTGAAATTCGCGCTACAAGGTAACGAGCCCGTGCTGCCACCGCCGCGTAACGAAAAGGAAAAGCTGGAACAGTGGAAGTTGTGGCGTTCCACCTTCGGCGAAGTCATTGTGGAAACGTACGTTCACAACCTGGATGCCATCAACTGGTTTCTTGGCGCACATCCATTGAAGGCGATCGGCACAGGCGGCCGAACAGTAGAAAAACGGGGCGACCTGCTCGATCACATGAGCGTCACTTATGACTATCCATCGAACGTGCAGATGAGCTTCATCGGCTCGCAAATGACACCGCGCTATTTCCGTTCCAACAGGGAACGCTACATCGGCGAAAACGGCTTCATTGAAACCGCTCGCGAATATTGGACCTACAATACAGGCGCTGGCCCCGTCACGGAAAAGGCGGGTCAGGAAATTACCATTGACGCCTTGAAAGCGTTCGTTAATCGCATTACCGAAGGCAAGCCGGAGAACGTGGGAGTGCGCGCTGCGGAAAGCACACTGACATCGATTCTAGGGCAGATGGCGATTGATCAGAAACGCGAAGTAACCTGGGACGCGATGATGAAGACCGCGTAGTAGGTTGCAGCAGAACCAACAAGCAAGGTCGGCTGTCTCGGTGCTCAACATGAATTACCATCAAACATAAGGCTATTGGGTACCCTGAAGAAGATCATCATTGTCGCGGCAAAATTGGGCTATCAGGTTCGTGTTTTCGCGGATGCCGCAGCCCGCGCCGGTTACACAACACAACTGATCACAGATCGTTGTCACCAGCTTTCAGACCCCTGGGGCGACTCTGCGTTGCCATTGAATTTCGATCAACCCGATCTCGATTCGCTGGCCGGTCTTGAAGCTGATGGCATCATTGCCGTTGGCGATCAGCCCGCCTACATTGCGGCACTGATTGCCGAAAAGCTTGGACTTCCTTTTCACTCCGTTGAGTCAGTCCGTGCATCAACCAACAAACTCTTTGCCCGGGAATGTTTCCGTAAAGCCAGCTTGCGCGTCCCCTGGTTTCGCTTGTGTAAACCCCAAGATACAGACCTCCCGTTCCCCTGCGTCCTAAAACCCCTTGGCCTTTCCGGTAGCCGTGGCGTCATTCGCGTTAACAATCAGAGTGAATTTGTAGCGGCACGCGAACGCATTCGAAAAATTCAATCGGACCAACTAATCCTCGCCGAGTCCTTCATAGAAGGCCCTGAATTTGCGGTGGAAGGCTTGGTGCATAGCGGCCAATTCCGTGTGCTTGCAATTTTTGACAAGCCCGATCCCCTCGACGGCCCCTTTTTCGAGGAGACTCTGTACGTCACTCCGTCACGAGTGCCGCAGAAGACACAAATACTGATTGAAGCAACTGTGACCGAGGCTGTAACCGCCCTTGGGTTAACTCACGGACCAATCCATGCCGAATTGCGCGTGAATGCTACCGGAGCCTACATGCTGGAGGTCGCACCAAGGCCAATTGGAGGCCTGTGCGCCCAGGTCTTGCGCTTTGGGAAGGGAATGGGTCTGGAGGAGCTACTGCTTCGCCATGCCGCCGGAGAAGATGTTTTTGGATTGCCTCTGGTGAGTGGAGCTGCTGGGGTGATGATGATCCCTATTCCGAAAGCAGGTATTTATAAGGGGGCATCAGGCATTGATGCAGCGAAAGCCGTTCCCGGTATCGAAGACGTAATCATTACTGCCAAAGAGGGCTACCGCATGGTGCCTCTGCCTGAAGGATCCAGCTACTTAGGGTTCATTTTCGCTCGTGAAAATGAAGCGAGCCAAGTGGAGAGTGCTCTCCGCCTGGCTCATTCAAAACTTCACTTTGAGCTGATGTCCATGTTACCGTTACTTTGATTTTTGCGGAACAAATCCAGCCGGTAACGCCGCGCCATCACCGAAGAAATAATCATCCATCTGTTTAATCAAAAATTCCTGAGCCTCTGGGGTGCCCAGATTCAACCGGTATTCGTTCATGAGCATTTTCATATGCTCCACCCACATTTTCCAGGCTTCTTTCGAAACGCTTTCGTAAATCTTGGCACCCAGAGGGTGACCTTCAAATGGAGTTTCGTCGAGACCACGCATCTCTTTTTGGAATTTCACGCAGAAAACTTTGCGGCCATAATCTTCATCCTGCGCGCCAGGAACTGTAAAACTTCCACCACAACCCATCTTCAAGTCTCCTCTAGCCTGTTGGCTACTCTTTATTATCCTTGAAATGGATTAGTTATGCTTTGGCTTCTACTACCGAAGCCGGCTCAGCCACAACAGGCCGCACGGTACGACGTGGATTCTCCAGGTAATCGGAAAGCTTCATCGGGTACACGGTACCCTTTTCCATTTGTCGTTGCACGGCTTTTTGGTAGCGGCGAAGCGTTTCGCGCTTGGCCCCTTCGCGCAAATTGCAGCCTTCAATGTCCAACAAAACGTCAATTTCCCAGGGACGGAAAGTATTGCGCGTCATGTTGCCTCGCAGAAGCTCTGCGATCAGCTTGTTGAACACTTGGAGGTGGACATCGCTTGTCACCATATCCAATTGCGAATTGTCGGGCAAATCTTGTTCGGACACTTGTTTTTTTCGACCTTCGAGCAGACTGACTACTAATGACAGAATACTAAGATTCGGACCGCTTTCCAAGTCTTTATCGGTTAAAAAAAGAAATAATTGTAGGAGCTAAGGTAAACAAAGTAAAGCATTTGTACACGTAAGTAGTTCTCTGGCCCGAACTCAGCCAAACCCCTTAGCCTTCAAAGGATACAACGGTATCGTTAGACATCATTCCCCACCTTCCACAAGGCAATCGCTTAAATAACAACACCCGCCTTTTCAGCAACTTGAACTTTTCCTACCCCAATTACGACCCAATCGCTTAAATGAAAATCAAGCCCAATACGGCAGATAGCGCGCAAATTTACGGGAAGTCCCAACCCGCAGGTCAATCTTCACCTGCCCGGCCTCGATCGAAGCAGCGATCACTTGCGACACAATGGCTGTCTTGCTCTCCGGCAAATCGAATCGCTCCCGCAATGATTGGTTCGTCATCGCCTCACGCATCACCCGTTTCAAGGAACAGTGCTGATAGCAGGCTCGAATACGATCATCCCGATCCATGTTGTCAAAGCTCTTCGGCCCATCAACAATCACAATTGTTCTACGATGACCAACCTGGAAATCGGGTGCCGGTAGTTGAAACATTTCCGCCGTCTGAATAACCCTGTCAATTCCGCTGCTCTTCTCTTCACAAATCCCCATCCTTCGCATGATTCCAGCCAGCCGCTCATTGCGCGATTGGTAACCGTCGATAAAGCGCGCCACAGGCACAATTGGTTCGCCGGGATTTGAAATTTCAATTCGATTGCTGTAAACCTCAGCCATAACAGACGCCCCGTTCATATTCAGATCCTGATGAATCAAGGCGTTGGCAATTAGTTCCCGCAGAGCAATTTCCGGTACCATGCTCACTTTCTTCCGCAGCCCGTCTTGAATCACTTCATGCTGTGGCAATTGACCCAGGATGAAACGAATCAATCCTTGAAAACCAATCGCATAACCCTTCGCTCCAATTTGATCGATCCTGGTTTCAAGCTTTGACGTTCCCCCATAAACCACAACCCGTGGTGCCTTTCGAGCCAAGTCCGGAAAGTCATCCAAACTCTTCGCCAAAAGGAGTGCACCCAGGCGGCGAATCGCAAAGCCGTCATCATTGCGGTCCAGCAACCGCTCATCCATAAGCCGGCTGATGACTCCATCACGACTAGTTGGGTATGGCGCTTTTAGCAACTCGAAAAACGTTTGCGTATCCAGAACCTCCACCACATCCTGATCCGTCATCCCCGAACGAGAATGCTCCTCCACCCAGTCCGGTTTGCCTTCCGTGAAGATGCGTCGCAATTGGTCTTCGCTCATAGGAACAAGCGCTTCGCCGGAACGCATTAGATAAGCTCCGTCCAAGTGATATGCAGTTCCACTTGGACGGGAAGGCACTTGAAAAACCACTACCCGGCCATCGGAATGCTCCACTTCTTCAATGTCAATACGGAAGCCAAGTGCCTCAAACAGTTTCTGCGATTGCGCAACTGGATTTGGACACGCCCTGCTGCCCACAACCTCACGCGGAGGCTGATCGGATATGCCCAGCAGCAACAATCCTCCACCTTCGTTGGCCAACGCCACACCATACTGGCACAATTTCTTGAAATCGTATTGCTGCTTGGCCTCCTTGAATTCAAGGCGCTGATGCTCGCAAGGCGAATTACGCCATAAATCGATTTGGCCGACAGTAACTGGCATCTCGAAGTAATTCTAAGGCTTCAGGCCAACTGTCTGGGTATAGCAATTGTTTGCAAATTTCAAAGCCAAGGGGCGACTGCTGATAGAATGCTCGCTATGCCAAGTTTCACTAGATTGAGCCTCGTCCTTTTCGTCCTGCCCATTGCCTGGAGCGAGATTCCAACTTTCGATATTCGGAATATCCGGATCGTCGATACAAACACGGCATTTTCAGAAAGCGTCTATGCCAGCTTTCCCAATTTCCCTAATCTCGCCACCTGGGAGAAGCGCAAGGCTGAATTGAAGAAGCAGATTTTGTTGTCAGCCGGGCTCGATCCGATGCCGCCCCGCACTCCGCTCCATCCGAAGATCTTCGGCCGTATCGAAGGTGATGGCTATACTATCGACAAGGTCTGGCTGGAAACCATGCCCGGGTTTTATTTGGCAGGAAATTTGTACCGCCCGAAAGGCAAACAAGGGCCGTTTCCAGGGGTTGCTTCACCACATGGCCACTGGACGAACGGTCGAGCCGAACAGACCGAAACCGGCAATATTCCAGCACGCGGTGTGAGCTTGGCGCAGCACGGGTTCGTGGTTTTCATCTATGATATGGTCGGCTATAGCGATACCAAACAGGTGCCACACACGCTCAGCGGACCATCAGAACAGTTGTGGAGCTTCGGCTTGCTTGGCCTGCAATTGTGGAACTCCATTCGTGTTCTTGATTTTCTCGAGAGCCTCCCTGAAGTAGACAAAACCAAACTCGGCGCAACCGGGGCATCCGGCGGTGGCACGCAGACATTTCTGTTGCAAGCCGTGGACGAACGCGTTCAATTTTCGGCGCCAGTGAATATGGTGTCAGCCATTATGCAAGGTGGTTCGCCTTGCGAAAACGCACCTGGTCTGCGCGTCAATACCTATAACGTGGAAATTGCCGCGCTAATGGCTCCAAGAAAGATGTTCCTGGTTTCTGCGACTGGAGATTGGACAAAAAATGTCCCTCGCGATGAGGCGTTGCGAATCAGGAAAATCTACGATTTATACGACCATGCTTCAGACACTCAAGTAGTTCAAATCGACGCTCCTCACAACTATAACCAGAAAAGCCGCGAAGCGGTTTATGACTTCTTTGCACGCAAAGTTCAAGGCGCCGAGGCCGGCTGGAAGGAGGGTCTGATTCGCAAGTTCACCAATGAAGAACTGCTCGCCGGGCCTCTACCCGCTGGCGCCCTGACTTACGATCAGGTACTCGCACAATGGAAATCTCAGGGTGAAAAGCTAACCGCCGCATTGCCGCTCGATATCCTTCGCGACCGCATGCGTCGCACTCTGGGTGCCGTTTGGCCGGCAAGGGTCGACGCCATGGTGGCAGGTTTATTGATCGTGATGAGCCGTCCCGATGTTGGCGACCGCGTTCCAGGCCAATGGTATCCCGGAACAGGCAAAGCGGTCCTGGTTATTCATCCAGCCGGTTCTGCCGCAGCCTTGCAGGAACGCAGCGTACAACGCGTGATCACCAGCGGACGGAATGTCCTGGTAGTGGATACCT
>JBBRJC010000105.1:0-9278 GCA_038220135.1 Bryobacterales bacterium
ATGATCAAGGGTGACTTTCACCATGTTTAAGCTGAATTGATTGGCTTTCACCTCAAAGTTGCGCAACCCATTGTTGCCTGATTTCGGATGGTTTGAATTGTAATCGTAATAGCCGTCGATCAAACCGCTAAAATTGATTCCACCTGCAGACCAAACCGGCGGTGCAGGCGCAGGCGCTGGTGCAGGAGCCGGGGTTGTAGGCGCCTGGCTAAAAGCTAGCGATGCGCAGATCGCTATCCCAGCAGTTTGAATTAAGACACACTTCCAGTTCATTAGTGTAATTCCCTTTTTACGTGATTTGACGAACCTAAAACTAGAAACGAACTTGGTTTCGACATCTCAATCAGCGCGGCGGCTAATTGAAGGATGTGTGCGGAACTAGATTCTGATGGCTATTGTAGGCAGGATTATGAATTTCTAGCCAATAGATAATTTCAATCTATGCCATAGAAAGGTTCGTCTTCCCACTTGCTGCCTCCTCGTTGCATGATGGTGCTGTTCAAATCCATGTTGACGAACTTGCTATCCGCCTCCGTATGAGCAGCGCTGGATAGCAAAGTCCTGAGGAGACCAATGAAGAGAGTTGCTTCTTTTATCCCGTTGAGCTTGCTGTTTTCGCTCGGATTAATGGCACAAACACCTGCCACCCCACCGCCTACATTGAATTCGTTAGCCGAGGGAATCAAATCGGCACAAATGTCCGGTGACAATGCCTGGATGCTTGTCAGTTGCGCCCTGGTGCTGATGATGACCGGACCTGGTCTCGCTCTTTTTTACAGCGGACTTGTCCGGAAGAAGAATGTGCTGGGCACGATGATGCAGAGTTTTATCATGATGGCCGTTGCAACAGTATTGTGGGCCGTTGTTGGCTATAGTCTTTCCTTTGCGGAAGGAAGCCCCTTTCTGGGTGACCTGCGCTACATGTTCTTGAATGGTGTGGGTCTTGAACCGAACTCCGATTACGGCGCAACGGTTCCCCATCAAACCTACATGATGTTTCAGCTGATGTTTGCAATCATCACACCGGCTTTGATTTCAGGAGCCTTTGCAGAGCGGATGAAGTTTTCAGCGATGCTTCTGTTCACGGTTCTGTGGTCCTTTTTGATCTACTATCCGATGGCACACATGGTTTGGGGCAAGGGCGGTTTTTTGAATGCTTTCCTTGGCGGCAAAGTTCCGACACTTGATTTCGCAGGCGGCTCGGTCGTCCATATTACGTCTGGTGTTTCGGCGTTGGTGTGTGCGCTTTATCTGGGCAAACGCCTCGGGTATCCGCAGGAACCAATGCGCCCGCATAGTCTGGTATTGAGCGTTATCGGCGCTTGTTTATTGTGGGTGGGCTGGTTTGGATTCAACGCCGGCAGTGCTGTTGGAGCCGGTGGACTGGCCACCAGTGCATTTGTTGCAACCCACTTTGGGGCAGCAGGTGCAACACTGGGATGGGTGGTTGCAGAATGGTTGACGCATGGCAAACCCAGCATTTTGGGTGCGATTTCCGGCGCTGTGGCCGGCCTGGTTGTAATCACGCCAGCCAGTGGATTTGTGATGCCGATGCCCGCACTGATTATGGGACTGATCGGTGGCGTTGTATGCTTCTTTATGGTGGTCAAAGTGAAGGCGATGTTCGGCTATGACGATTCGCTGGACGCTTTCGGTGTTCATGGTGCGGGTGGAACACTGGGCGCAATTTTGACTGGCGTTTTCGCAACCAACGCGATCAATAATGGGTTGAAGGATTCGGCTGGCAAAGCGCTGCCACTTGGCCTTGCGGATGGCAATGGCGGCCAGATCGTCAACCAGTTGATTGGTGTGGGCATTGCATGGGCCCTGGCCATTGTTGGCACACTGATTATTTTGAAAATTTGTGATATGACCGTTGGTCTGCGAGTTAGTCAGCAGGATGAAATTGAAGGACTAGATCTCAGCCAGCACGGTGAAGAAGGCTACAATTTCGAGTCGTAAAAGAGGAACCGCCTAAATGAAAAAGATCGAAGCCGTAATCCAACCCTTTAAACTGGAAGAAGTGAAGGAGGCGCTGAAGAACATCGGAATAGATGGAATGACCGTTTCAGAAGTGCGCGGTCATGGCCGGCAAAAAGGCCACAAAGAAGTGTACCGTGGCCAGGAATACCAGGTTGACCTTCTGCCAAAGGTTAAACTGGAACTAGTAATCGCCTCTGCCAGATTGGAAGAGGTCTTAAAAACTTTGGTCGCAGCCGCAAAGACAGGCAAGATCGGAGATGGGAAAATATTCGTCTACGATGTCGCAGACGCCATTAGAATCCGGAACGACGAACGCGGCGAATCAGCGCTATAGCGCTGGCTTCGAGCAAATTCGCGAGCATTATTTTCGAACAGGTGATCCAGCCTTGGCGCTTGAAGCCCGCACGAAACTGGTCGACTCAATTGTCGACGAAAGTTTCCGCGAGTTTTTAGCGCCAGTCTGGCCCACCGGACTTGCTGCAATTACAGTAGGTGGATACGGGCGAAGGGATCTTTTCCCTTATTCCGATATAGATCTGCTTTTACTGATGGACGGCGCTCCTATAACCCCGGAGCGCAAAGACGCACTCTCGCATTTCATGAAAGCAATATGGGACGCCGGTTTACGCTTGAGCCATTCAGTTCGCTCTGTGGAAGAATGCACAGAGATCCATATCCAAAACATTGAACTCAACATCAGCATTTTGGACCAGAGGTTTCTTGCTGGCGATAGCGCACTTTACGCGCAGTTGATGGCAAAGTTGCCCAAGTTTATTGCCTCAGAAAGGCAACAACTGATTCGCCAGTTGGGACTGCTGACCCGAACGCGGCACGACAAATTCCACGATACCGTCTACCACTTGGAGCCCAATCTGAAAGACGGCCCGGGCGGCTTGCGCGACCTCCACCTTGTTTGGTGGCTGCACAAACTTCGCGATCCGCTGAAAAACAATTTCGATTATCTGGCGGAACTGGAAGAAGCGCAATTGTTTCTGCACCGGCTGCGTTGCTTCCTGCATTTCAGCGCCGGTCGCGATCAAAACATTCTTGCCTTCGACGCCCAGGAAGAATACGTTGATCTACCGTTCATCCATTCGCCAACTGTCGCCGGCTGGATGCGCGAATATTTCCTCCATGCCAGAAAGGTCCATCGCACTGCGTTACAAGTGCTGGAAATTTGCGAAACCCCGGCCAGCGGATTGCTTAGTCAATTTCGCGAGTGGCGATCCAGGCTTTCCAATTCAGAAATGACCGTTAGCCGAGACCGGCTTTTGCTGCGCAGTCCGCAGCAGTTAGAAGCTGATCCGGAACTGGCGTTACGGCTGGCGCGCTTTGTGGCTAAGCACGGCGTTTCACTGGCCCTGGACACAGAGCGGCGGTTGCGTGAAGCTGCGCCACGGCTGGAAGAGCATTTTGCAAAACCAAGCCAATTGTGGAACTATCTGCAGGAAATTTTTTCGTTGCCCCATGCCGTTCTGGCACTCCGCGCCATGCACGACACCGGAATGCTGGCCGCGCTGATTCCCGAATGGCGACTGATCGATGGAATGGTGATGCGTGATTTCTATCACCGCTATACCGTCGACGAACACACGCTGATCACCATTGAGAACCTTCTGAATCTGAAGAAGGAGCAGCAGGGAACGAGAATAAACTTTGCTGAGCTTTTGGGCGAAATCGAAACGATTTCTATTCTTCTGTTCGCGTTGCTGCTGCACGATGTCGGCAAGGGTGCCGAAGGGAGCAGCCACTCGATTGAAGGGGTCCGTATCGGTAAAGTAGTGCTGGAGCGTATCGGCATGCCTGCCGAACAGATTGCGCTGGTTTTATTTTTGGTGGAGCGCCACTTGGAACTGAGTTCGGTGATGAACTCGCGCGATTTGAGCGATCCGGCAACGGCGGAGTATCTGGCTGGGCGCGTCGGCACAATTGAGCAATTGAAATACCTGGCACTTCTGACTTATTCCGATATCAGTGGCGTGAACCCCAAAGCGATGACGCCCTGGCGGCTTGACCAGCTTTGGCGTGTTTATATCATTGGCCATCGGGAACTGACTCGTGAGCTGGAAACAGATCGCATCATAGCACCAGCCGGGGTAACTGAAGAAGTGGCCGCGTTTCTTGAAGGGCTACCCATGCGTTATCTGCGAACGCATAGCCGAGAGCAGATGGAGGATCACGCCCAACTGGCAATAAAGAGTGCGAAACTCGGCGTTGGTGTCGATATTCAGCGCGATAGCGGAGTGTGGCGGCTTTCCCTAATTACAGTAGACAAGCCTAATCTGTTTGCCTCAATTGCTGGAACCCTCGCCTCATTTGGCGTGAATATTCTAAAAGCCGAAGCATTTAGCAACAGTCGTAGTGAAATTGTAGATGCATTTACGTTTTCTGACCCTAGCCGGAACCTGGAACTGAACCCGAGCGAAACGGATCGGTTACGCCAAATTCTGGAACGGGTGGTGTTGGGGAAGGCAGATGTGCGAACGCTGCTGGCAGGCCGTCGAAAGGCAGCGGCACCCAGTACGAGAGAGCGGCTCAGGCCAAGTGTAGATTTCGACAATCAGGCATCGGAACATGCCACACTCATTGAGATTGTTGCGGAAGATAAGCCTGGTTTGCTTTACGAACTGGCCAATGTATTTTCGGAAGCGAGTTGCAATATTGAGGTGGTTTTGATCGACACAGAAGCTCATAAAGCGCTGGATGTGTTTTACATCACCCGCGGCGGAGCAAAGCTTGCGGACGAAGAGTTAGGCGCGATGGAAGAAAAGCTACTCGCTGTTTGCCGCGTTTGATTAGCGCGGCCCGGGGATCTGTTTTTCAGTTGAAGATTTCGTCAATGCTGGTAGCCGGAAGCACACGAAGGATCCAAACTTCCAATTCCTCGTAAGTGGCACCATTGATCCGATCTTCATGAGCAGGTGTTAGCGGCCCGAATTTCTGAGGTAGCTGTACCCGTAGAATTGTTGCTAGAGCTTCCAAGCGGCCTTCATTTCGATATTCGTTTAAGCCTTCAATTCGGCCCTTCTCATACCATTCGCGAAGCAACTCGTCATCTTCGATCTCGAAAGTTATGGGCATTAGCGATTCCCTCACTTGTACAAAAAGATCACCCGTTAAAGATTTCGTCAATACTCGTAGCCGGCATCACACGAGCGACCCAAACTCGCAGTTCTTCGTGAGTGGCTCCATTGATCCGATCTTCATGTGCATGTGATAGCGACCCAAATTTCTGAAGTAGCAGGAACCGTAGAACTTTTGCCTCACCGTCCAAGCGGCCCTTCTCATACAAATCGCGCAGCAACTCATCATCCTCGATCTCGAAGGTTACGGGCATTTAGCGATTCCCTCACTTGTAGAAAAAGATCACCCGTTAAAGATTTCGCCAATGCTCGTAGCAGGCATCACACGAGCTACCCAAACTTGCAGTTCCTCGTGAGTGGCTCCATTGATCCGATCTTCATGTGCATGAGATAGTGACCCGAATTTCTGTCGCAACTGGAACCGTAGCATTGTTTTTTCAGCGTCCAAGCGGCCTTCGATTCGGCCCTCATTTCGTCCTTCGTTGCGGCCTGCATTCAGGCCTGCATTCATCCCTTCTTTGCGGCCCTTCTCATACAAATCGCGCAGCAACTCGTCATCTTCGATCTCGAAAGTTACGGCCATAGTTTCAATCTCCTTGAGAACGGTCTTCGCCAACTGCCTCTTCATTGAGAGTATCAAAAGTTGCCGCGCAGCGCGCTTGCGCTGCTCTGGCTCCAGGTTTCTGATTCGGGCAATAATCCGCTGTAAACGGATCGCAGGATCGGGCTTGCGGCAAAGTATCGCAAGCACCACATCGCTGATATGAGGGCTGGCCAACAACTCCTCGGCATCAAGTTCACCCAGATCAATAATTTCAAACTGGAATTGGAGCGACGCAAAGGCAACGCTGTTCGCCATACGCAACGGCTCGTTGCCCATATAAAGAACAACTTGTCTGGGTACTGAGCCATATCGCTTAAAAATCGCCACCAGATACTCCAGCATCCGCCACACCATTAAAGGGTCATTCAACCCCTGAAATTCCATGTGAAAGATGCTGCTGTCTTTCAGCCGGCAAACAAAATCCACGCGAGGAGCACGGGTTTCCGCCAGTTCAATATTGAGCCACTCTACCGGGGCACCGCCCGCTAAACGTTCCATCAGTCCCGAACCGACTGACTGGAAGAGCTCCTTCATAGCAACATCATATTGGTGCATGCTTGAGGACCCTTATTTTTCTAACGAACAAAAAAACGCTACAGCAGGTCGAGGCGCCCCATCTTTTCCAGCATCTTTACAACATCGGAAACCTTCTGCGCCTGATCACGATGCGCAATCAGCAGGGCATCCTTGGTTTCCACAACCACCAGATTATCCACGCCCACCAATGCCACCAGCTTGCCACTCCGCACATCGACAAAGTTGCCGTTGGAATTCGCAGCCACGGCCGATCCATTCACCACATTCTCGCCCTTTTCTTTGGCTGCCAGATCGTATACAGCGTTCCAACTGCCAACATCGTTCCAGCCATAGTTATCGCAGGCCAAACCGACAACGTTCTTGGCCTTTTCCATAATCGCGTAATCGACGGAGATGTCTTCGCACTTAGGAAACAGCTTCTTCAATTGCGCGCTGAAATTCTTCGCATCCGGTTGGGGGATTGCAGCCAAAACCTTTGCCGTTTCTGGCAGATGTTCCGCCAATGACTTCAGAACCGTGTCAGTACGCCAAAAGAACATACCGGCATTCCAGTAGAAATTGCCGGCCTTCACGAACTTTTTCGCCAACTTCTCATCCGGTTTTTCGCGAAAACTCTTCACGGCAACAGGAACGAAGCCACCGGCCTTGGTGTCTTTCGGAAATTCGATGTAGCCGTAGCCCGTCTCAGCCCAACGCGGCTCCATGCCGAGCACCGCAATCGCACCCTTCTCTGCCGCCTGAAACGCAGGCTTCACAAACTTCAAATACTTCGCGGGGTCATCAATAATATGGTCGGACGGGAATACACCCATCACAGCGTTGGGGTCGATGCGGTTCAGAATCTGAGCAATCAATCCAATCGCCGGAGCCGTGTTCCGCTGCAACGGTTCAGCCACAATCTGATGCGCAGGCACGTCAGGCAGCTGCTTGATGATTTCCTTGCGCAGCAGGTCGTTTGTAATCACCCAAATGCGTTCGGGTGGCAGCAGTGTGCGAAGACGGTCAACAGTCTGCTGAATCAGCGTCCGTTCTCCACCAAAACTTAGAACCTGCTTTGCCGACTTTTTGCGGCTCCTCGGCCAGAAGCGCGTACCGCGTCCGCCGGCCAGAATCAGACCGTAATAATGATTGGATTTTGCCATTGTTTTAGTACCCGATCGGCTGTGCTTTCACAAAGCGCAACGTACGATCCCATCGTGTTTTCGTAAAAAAGTGCAGACCAACATCCACAAAGTGGCTCAGGTCGAAACCCACCCAGTCCTGCGTTGGCGCATCATATGACCACCAGACAATGAGCGGCTTGCCCACAATATTTTCGCGTGGCACAAACCCCCAAAAACGGCTGTCCGCCGAGTTATCGCGGTTATCGCCCATTGCGAAATAGCTTTCCGCAGGCACCACCAACTCCCCATCTTTCACGTTATCGCGCAGCATGTCCAGCGCACTTTGATCGATGCGGAAAAAAGGCTCAGCCGGGAAATTGTCCAGGTACGGAACAACCTCACCACGAATGTGCTGTTTGTACTTCTCGTCAACCGGCTTGCCATTAATGTAAAGCTGCTTGTTAATGATCTTGATGTGGTCGCCCGGTATGCCAATCACGCGCTTCACATAATTTTCCGAAATCTTCAGCGGGTAGCGAAACACAATTACATCGCCACGCTTCGGTTCCTGGTATGGCAGCAACGCTTTGCCGACAGCACTTGCCGGAGAGTAAGCCAGCTTGTCCACAAACATGTGGTCGCCAATCAGAATGGTGTTTTCCATCGATGCCGTGGGCACAACAAATGCCTGCACCAGCATGGATGTACCGAAAAGCAGAATCAGTATATTCAAAGCCCAGTCTGCGGCCCAATGCCGCGGTTCTTCCAGTTTTTCGTTTTTGCTCATGCTTACTCAGGACTCGGGTAGCCGCGAATTAGTTGAAAACTGCGGCGCCAACGTGTTTTGACAAAGAAATTTTTAGCCAGATCCGTAAGGTGTTCCAGACTGATCGACGGCGTGGAGAGGCGTTCGGTACTTGTATCGTACGACCAATAAATGATCAGTGGCTTGCCAATAATATTCTCACGCGGCACAAAGCCCCAATAACGGCTGTCCAGCGAATAATCACGATTATCGCCCATTGCGAAAAATGCATTTTCCGGCACTATAACTTCGCCATTGATTACATGCTTCTCCAGCATTTCATGGGCGGAATCTTCAACTCTGGTATTGGGTGCAGATGGAAAAGTATCGCGGTAAGAGTCAAGAAAATCGGTCTTGTGAAACTTGTAAGTCTCTTCAAATTTCTTGCCGTTCCGATAAAGCTGCTTGTTCTCCAAACGGATACGATCGCCGGGGACACCAATCACGCGCTTTACGAAAGTCAGCTTAATATCAATCGGCCAGCGGAAAACAATGATGTCGCCGCGCTTTACGTTATTGTATGGCAGGAAGTACTTACTAACTGCACCGGGAGGCGCATAGGAGAGTTTGTCCACCAACAGATGATCGCCGATTAGAAGCGTGTCTTCCATCGAGCCAGTCGGGATAACAAACGCCTGCACCAGCGTGGTTGTGCCAAATAACAACAGCAAGATTGTGACCGTCCACTCGGCAATCGTGTTGCGGTGGATGTCGTGATCATTCTTGGCCGACAGAATGTTTCGTGCGATTTCGCCTACTCCGCCCTGCGGTACCTCGATCGTTGCCTCGTCCAATTGCTGCACCTTCTCTCGATCCTATTCTACCGTGCCTACCCAAATAACAACGACTTCAAATAGCGAAACAGTTCCATCAACGAGATGTAAATATTCAAAACGCCCAACCCCGAAAGCGCGCCGCGGAAGTACGGGTTCACCCAAAAATCCCCAATCCCACCAAACCAATCCTGCACGCCACTCTGCAACCAGCCGTCCATCCACGGATAAACCAGCAGGAAAGCACCCAATTCAAAACAAAGCACAATCCAGGCCAACCAGCCGATTTTCACCAGCCAACCGATTTTGGGCTTTACCGGTTCCTCGTGGAGTTGCTCCGGCGCGTAGGCGCCATCTTGCGGGGCATCCACTCTATTTTCAGGCTCTTGG